>NZ_JABWMS020000278.1:0-310 GCF_013369155.2 Escherichia sp. 94.0001
GAAATTAATGCGATTAGCGCAACCATTATCGGTCAGCTGGATACGAACTTTAAAACTGGTCGTCGTGCGGCGTTACGTGAGATCGAGGATGTGAAACACGATACGCGTGAAGCGGAAGATGTGCTGGATGTGGCGGTGGCCATTGCGGAGGCAGACGGCGAAATTGAGCCGGAAGAGCGCAAGGTGCTGGAAGAGATTGCCGGTGTTCTGGGTCTTCGTCTGGAGAATTACCTGTGACGGTAAAACTGCGCCTGACTGTGGCTGCACTCCTGCTGTTTCTGGTGGTGATGGTGGATTTCACCAGCAGAAT
>NZ_JABWMS020000279.1:0-309 GCF_013369155.2 Escherichia sp. 94.0001
TGAACCAGCGGTTACGCACGGAATCTTCATGCCAGCGGGTATCGCTGTAACGGGTCAGCTGGCGATTCTTGTCTCCTGCATAGCTGAATGACGTCACCAGCCCCAGCGTATCCGTAAACTCATAACGGTATTTCACGTTAATCCCGTTCAGATCATCACTGCCGGGAACGTTGGTCCGGGCATGAAGATACCCCGCGCTCAGCGTGGACTGATGTTCAGATGCCCATGCAGGCGCACCGGATACGGCCAGACAAATGGCTGCGGACAAAATGGCGGCATAAAGTTTACGCATAATTACCTCTCGCTTTT
>NZ_JABWMS020000280.1:0-309 GCF_013369155.2 Escherichia sp. 94.0001
GGGTGACGGATGCGTTCGGTAATGTGCTTGCCGGGCAGACGGTCAGCGTGTTGGCGGATAACGGCGCAACGGTCGCTCCGACTGTCATCACAGGGCAGGACGGCACGGTGGAAATCAGTGTCACCAGCCAGACGGCGGGCAGCAGTGCGGTCACCGCCAGTATCAACAGCAGCAGTCAGAGCCGGGACGTGACGTTTATCGCGGATGTCAGGACGGCGAAGATCGCTGATCTGGTGGTCACCCGGGATAACTCAGTGGCTGACGGCGCAATGGCGAACACGCTGCGGGTGAGGGTGACGGATGCGTTCG
>NZ_JABWMS020000281.1:0-307 GCF_013369155.2 Escherichia sp. 94.0001
AAGCCCCCGCAACATTGCGCCTCACCGGAACCCTTCCGGCTTGCCGCTGATTCTACGACTGTTTTTCTGTTCCGGAATCCGTCACTTCTTCACTCTGTGCTGCGCATTCCGCAGAATATTATCCGCTTGCAACCGTTGCATTTTTCTTACGAAAAAGGCCGCAGAGTTTTATCCCTGCGGCCTGATCCGGGCGCAAATTGCCATTACGGCAGCCTGACGCCCGTCTGACACGTTACTTCCGCTTGTTCAGCCAGTTCACGATCAGACTGGCAAGAATGCCAGCAATGACCGGAGCCGCTAAATCATG
>NZ_JABWMS020000282.1:0-300 GCF_013369155.2 Escherichia sp. 94.0001
AAAAAGCCAGTTAACATTTTTTTCGCACAACAAACTGAATAATAAAGATAAAAACAGAAAAAAGGCCGAACAGCCAGTTAACATGTTAACTGGCCTGAAACGGGAATTTTTTCTCTGCATGAGAGGGGGGGCGGTGTCCAGGGCGATCGTTTTTTTTCGCCGGATGATCCCCCCCGGGTCTGGTCACAGGCCAGTGATTCCGTCGGCCCTGAGCGTGCCATCAGGAAGCTCAGGCAACGTCGGATCAGGCATACCACTCGCCGTTTCACTGACTGACTTCTGGCGATGGCATTCGGTACA
>NZ_JABWMS020000283.1:0-298 GCF_013369155.2 Escherichia sp. 94.0001
TCCACATCCGCCGCACCAAGACGTTTCCCCATGCCGTAGCGCGGGTGGGTCAGCATATCCCACAGACACCAGGCCATGTTGTTGCTGTATGCCGGTTTAAACGTCCCGTCCCAGATACCGTTGTATTGCCGCGTCTGCGGGTTATAGTTCGACGGCACCTGCAGAATGCGCCCGCGAAGATGATAATTACGGCTCACCTGCTGGCTGCCGAACTGTTCCGAGTCCACCTGCACACCGACCAGTGCCGTGTTCGGGTAGCACTGTTTCACATCGATGATTTCGGTGTATGACGACCAGA
>NZ_JABWMS020000284.1:0-297 GCF_013369155.2 Escherichia sp. 94.0001
GCATAATGGCGCTGCATTCCGGATGCTGCAGGGCGTAATCCCGCAGCCGGTAATAGTGGACCGTCATGGCATAACACTCCGTACGACAGGCATGATGACTGTACGTCATCAGACAGGCAGCAATACCGGCGGCTTCCGGGCTCATTTCAGCGCGGTTGCCGTTCATGGCATTGAACAGTACCCATGTTTCGTCATCATCGTCATCCGGTTCGGGTGCCATAAATGCCCCGCCGTTGTTCAGGGTGTACAGATTCCAGATACCACCGCAGTAGTCTTCGCAAAGACGGTCCATCCAGC
>NZ_JABWMS020000285.1:0-297 GCF_013369155.2 Escherichia sp. 94.0001
TCCGGATGGTGCATTCCGCATTCGCGGGCACGGTGACGGCAGACACCTCCATCAGCTCCCAGCGCAGAAAATGCAGTCCGCCTCCGTCCAGATAAGTGTATTCATGGGGCCGGAAGCCCACAGAAAGCCCCCTGACCAGCCCGGTCTTAATGGCAGCCCAGGCCTCATCCAGCCGGGCTGCCATCTGGGAGGGCATCCCCGGCTCCGGCTTCACCAGCATTGCCGTGATTTCCAGCCCTTCCCTGACCCGACGCACCGTACACTGGCCTACAGGGCGGGAATGGTCATGCTGCCAGA
>NZ_JABWMS020000286.1:0-297 GCF_013369155.2 Escherichia sp. 94.0001
GGCTGCACAAACTTTACGCATAATTACCTCTCGCTTTTCTGCAATAAAAAAGGCGTCATTCCTGACGCCATTTATTGGGGTTATAAATATTTCAACGAATACTGATGCCGGAAGCCGCTTTTTTGGTCACAATTACCGTACAGTCGGTGATATTGCCTGCCCCCTGATAGCCTTTCTGGAAAATCTTAAACTCCAGAGTGACGCTACCACCACCACTAGGCATATCAATAACTGCACTGTAACTACCGGGAATGGCCCCTTTAGTTTCTCTGGATGCGATTAATACACCGTTTTTGC
>NZ_JABWMS020000287.1:0-296 GCF_013369155.2 Escherichia sp. 94.0001
AAAAGCGAGAGGTAATTATGCGTAAACTTTATGCCGCCATTTTGTCCGCAGCCATCTGTCTGGCCGTATCCGGCGCGCCTGCATGGGCGTCTGAGCAGCAGGCCACGCTGAGCGCGGGGTATCTTCATGCCCGGACGAGCGCTCCCGGTAGCGATAATCTTAACGGGATTAACGTGAAATACCGTTATGAGTTTACGGACACACTGGGGATGGTGACGTCATTCAGCTATGCAGGAGACAGGAATCGCCAGCTTACCCGTTACAGCGATACCCGCTGGCATGAAGATTCCGTGCGT
>NZ_JABWMS020000030.1:0-52873 GCF_013369155.2 Escherichia sp. 94.0001
CTTTATTAACAACGCTGTCATTAATGATAATTATGTCATCTTTTTTAATATCATTGAGGTAACGCTTGATGAATAATCGTCCAAGCCATGCATTGTCCATCCCTATTTTTGAGATTTTCTTATTAATCCAGTTGTATTTTTTTGGAGTTGTTATGTTTTTTATCATGTACTTTTTTTTCAAGTACTGGATCATCTTTAATTCATAATCTGCAACCCAATTTATAAAATAAATAGTCATAATAAAGTTAGTTCCAGTACATACTGATAAATATTTTTATAATCCTTTGCGTTGTGTTCGCTCTTTAATATGCTCGGCCTTAACACTTGCCATGTTCAATAAATTCTGTTCAAGAGACAATATGTTACGTAAACGCATCCCAAAATAAACCTTCATAAATCGCCAAATATCTCTCTGCGTCAGACCAATATTCATTGATGAGAAATATAAACCAATCAAATCTTTATCCCGCCAACGAAATGGTACTTTTGCCCGTATCTGCGCGCGATGCAGGTCTATTACCGAAATTTTTAACTCATCTTCCCGGCCAGTAAATGGCAAATGGAGCAAAAAGTGGCAAATATAACAGTCGCGGTGATTTATCCCTGCGGCGTGCATTTTGCGCACCATGGTTGCCACACGCGCGATCAGCATACGCTTAATATGTACATCAGGCGGGCTGACCGCCCAATCTGCACAATAATCTTCAAGGCTAATTGTGGGAGTTAGATCTTCGGTAATAATAAATGATGTGCGAGTTAATGGATTTAACCCTTTTTCACCAAACCCTATTCCGTGCATCGTATCAACACCGACATCATGCAGTCGATGAATAGCGTGCCACTCTCTGTCTGCGCCTAAAACGGGCATCCGCAATGAGAGCAGGTTTTTTATAATTTCTTTTAAAGTCGTCCCTTTGTGCCACTTGAGGAAATAGCTTTTCCCGGCCAGTTCAAAGCGTAATGTGCGACGCGTCTCGAGTTCACGAAAGACCTCGCCATTCAGCTTTTTAACTTCTGCAAAGGCATCTTTACCACGCCAGAGTGTGGCAAGTGGCTCTTTTAATTCAACCATCTAAACCACCTGTAATGATATCTGCCGCTTTCTCCGGCAAGCTATACAAATCCTGAGTATCGGCGTAATACCGAGCATTCTCCGCCCAGGCCATGCGCAATGGAGATTGAGTTAACGCTTTGCGTAAAACGTCATTTAATAGTTCCTGGGAGAAAGGTTCAGCGATGACCGTTCCACAATTAGCATCCGCAATATAATGTGCGTACCCACATACCGCTGTTGTTAAAACAGGTAATCCAGCAGTGATCGCTTCAAGAAGAACGATACCCGCGGCTTCCTGATAAGCGGGATGCAGTAATAAATCAGCGGCTGCCATTAATTCTGACACATCATTGCGACCGGAGAAGAAATGCACATTACTACCCACACCGAGTTTTTCTGCCAGCGCTTCAAATTTACGTGGTTTATCCTGGCCAACAACAAACAACAACGTATTATGGCGTAACGATTCTGGTAACGATGCCAAAGCTTCAATTGAGCGATCCACACCTTTACGGCCAAAATCTGATCCAACCTGTAGCAATAAGTTTTGTTGTTCAGTTACGCCATTTTTCTGGCGATATATTTCACGACTGTTTGGGATTTGCGCGCTGTATTTTCTGTCCGGGTAGATACCAGGTGGAAGAATTTGAAAACGTTCAGATTCAGTTTGATAATGCTTCTGGAAATCGGCGATTTGCTTATCGGTCAGCATCATGAGTTTTGTCGGTTTACCATGTTCGAACGTCGCTCGCTCAAATGCAGCATAATGGCGATAGCGTGATGTTAAACGATAGAAAAAACCTTTTTCTTGCGCAACTTTCTCGGCGTAACAAACATCAGCGGCAAAATAAACATCCAACCCTGGCATCTTATTAAATCCAACAACGCGATCAGCGGGATGTGCCTTCAGATGGTTTTGAACCCAGGCATAATATTCTGCATTACGTCCATGGTTAGTATGGGATTTAACCGGTACGCGAATAAGCTCAAATGCTTCCGGGCAATCGCCTTCCCACGACTGTGTATATACCCGAACATGGTGGCCCCGTGCGGCAACTGTTGACGCTATACGCATAAAGTCACGCTGTAGCCCACCAAATGGAAAATATTTATATAAGCAAAATGCCACGATCATAATTGTGCATTCCTGTCAGCTGAAGGTGCATCTTCTGGCAACAGCTTTTCCGTAGCGGCAATGACATCCTTCGCTGGAATAACAGAAAGATATTTTTTGTTGCGGTCAAGTTCGTGCCGGGTCGGCATTTTCTGATAATTCCCCGCCCAGAACTGAATTATATTATCGGTCCATGGACGCCAGAATACATGATCAGTGGCCCCAAACAGGCTAATAACTGGCGTCTTCACAGCCGCCGCAATATGCCCCGGCGCAGAATCCACACCAATAAAGAGCACTGCATGATCAATTAATGCGCCCAGTTCAGGAAAACGTGTTTTACCGGCAAGGCCGGTAATAGGTTTTGTTTGGCAGCCTCGTGCAATTTCATCTACGCAAGCGAGATCATCTGCCGAAGGGCCACAAGTCAGCACAACCTGATAACCACGATGTTGCAACGCATCGATAACCATAGAAAATTTATCGTTGTCCCAGCACTTAAATATCTGTCGGGCTGTCGGCTGGATAACGACGTAATGATCTTTCACGCCCAGTGCATCTAATTCCTGGCGCATTTTCTTCCAGCAATCATCAGCATAACTCATTGTTGTTTCAGTATAAAAATCGGTAATACCTAATGGCTCAAGGACCGACAAATTACGTTCAACAATATGTGTACCGTGTATAGGTGCTAAGTGTGTAAAGCTTTTTTTCCAAATGCCATGCTGCCGATGACCATAAAGCTGCGATATTTTCATACGAGCAGGTAAACAACGTACCAGCAGGGCCACCATCCACTGATCCGTAAGATTAATGACCAGGTCGTAATTATTCGCACGCAGAGTTTTTATCAGTGAAAGTGCATTTTTAATTTTATCGAATGTTCCCGCACCTTTATTGCTTATACCATAGAGTGCATTAATTTCTGGGTTTTCAGATAAAATCGGAATTGTATCCTGGTAAAGCAGCATATCGATTTTTGCGTCGGGATAATTCTGCTTGAGTGTACTGATTACAGGAGTAGTTAATAACATATCTCCGTGATATCGCATCTTTATGACCAGGATTTTTCGAAATGGCTTTTCCACTAGCGACTCTTTTGTGTGATTGTCTGGTTAAGTTAAGCAGAAAAAAGCACGCTACCGCCCCAGGCTCAACAGCTACCCGAATACTGATAACGCACTTACTTTGACGCGCTAGTGTATCATTTCTTTCGCAGCAATCCGACCCGAATGATTTTTATACACAAAATATGTTTTAATTATAAAAATCATATAGATAAAATCCCGCATACAGCGAATCCAGATATTGTCGATGTAAATTTGCAATCCTGGCTAAAATTCAATGAATCGTATAAGAATACAAAAAAAATGAAGATCTAGCGGCAGATCAGCTCAAACAGAGGCTATTTAAGTCAAAAACGGGAAAAGTAATGGTAAAGCCACAGCTAAATACATAGAATCCCCAGCACATCCATAAGTCAGCTATTTACTATGCTCGAATTGCTTTACACCGCCCTTCTCTACCTTATTCAGCCGCTGATCTGGATACGGCTCTGGGTGCGCGGACGTAAGGCTCCGGCCTATCGAAAACGCTGGGGTGAACGTTACGGTTTTTACCGCCATCCGCTAAAACCAGGCGGCATTATGCTGCACTCCGTCTCCGTTGGTGAAACGCTGGCGGCGATCCCATTGGTGCGCGCGCTGCGTCATCGTTATCCTGATTTACCGATTACCGTCACCACCATGACGCCAACCGGTTCGGAACGCGTACAATCTGCGTTCGGTAAGGATGTTCAGCACGTTTATCTGCCTTACGATCTACCCGATGCGCTTAATCGTTTCCTGAATAAAGTCGACCCCAAACTGGTGTTGATTATGGAAACCGAGCTATGGCCTAACCTGATTGCGGCGCTACATAAACGTAAAATTCCGTTGGTGATCGCTAACGCGCGACTCTCTGCACGCTCTGCCGCAGGTTATGCCAAACTGGGCAAATTCGTCCGTCGCTTGCTACGTCGAATTACGCTGATTGCCGCCCAAAATGAAGAAGATGGTGCACGTTTTGTGGCGCTGGGTGCAAAAAATAATCAGGTGACCATCACTGGTAGCCTGAAATTCGATATCTCTGTCACGCCGCAGTTGGCTGCCAAAGCAGTAACGCTGCGCCGCCAGTGGGCACCTCATCGCCCGGTATGGATTGCCACCAGCACTCACGAAGGCGAAGAGAGTGTGGTCATTGCCGCACATCAGGCATTGTTACAGCAATTCCCGAACTTATTGCTCATCCTGGTACCACGTCACCCGGAACGCTTCCCGGATGCGATTAACCTTGTCCGCCAGGCTGGGCTAAGCTATATCACACGCTCTTCAGGGGAAGTCCCTTCCACTAGCACGCAGGTTGTGGTTGGCGATACGATGGGCGAGTTGATGTTGCTGTACGGTATTGCCGATCTCGCCTTTGTTGGTGGTTCACTGGTTGAACGTGGTGGGCATAATCCACTGGAAGCCGCCGCACACGCTATTCCGGTATTGATGGGACCGCATACCTTTAACTTTAAAGATATTTGCGCACGGCTGGAGCAGGCAAGCGGGCTGATTACCGTCACCGATGCCACTACGCTTGCAAAAGAGGTTTCCTCTTTACTCACCGACGCCGATTACCGTAGTTTCTATGGCCGTCATGCCGTTGAAGTGCTGTATCAAAACCAGGGCGCGCTACAGCGTCTGCTTCAACTGCTGGAACCTTACCTGCCACCGAAAACGCATTGAGGTTGTTATGCAAAAACGGGCGATTTATCCGGGTACTTTCGATCCCATTACCAATGGTCATATCGATATCGTGACGCGCGCCACGCAAATGTTCGATCACGTTATTCTGGCGATTGCCGCCAGCCCCAGTAAAAAACCGATGTTTACCCTGGAAGAGCGTGTGGATCTGGCACAGCAGGCAACCGCGCATCTGGGGAACGTGGAAGTGGTCGGGTTTAGTGATTTGATGGCGAACTTCGCCCGCAATCAACACGCTACGGTGCTGATTCGTGGCCTGCGTGCGGTGGCGGATTTTGAATATGAAATGCAGCTGGCGCATATGAATCGCCACTTAATGCCGGAACTGGAAAGTGTGTTTCTGATGCCTTCGAAAGAGTGGTCGTTTATCTCTTCATCGTTGGTGAAAGAGGTGGCGCGCCATCAGGGCGATGTCACCCATTTCCTGCCAGAGAATGTCCATCAGGCATTGATGGCAAAATTAGCGTAGCGTTTATGCCGGATGGTATGCCATCCGGCGCGCATCAATTACTTCTGGCACTGCCGACAATAAAACGTCGCCCGTTGTGCATGTTTCGTCGCCACAATCGGCGTACCGCACACCCGACACGGCTCGCCTTTTCGCCCGTAGACCTGCAATTCCTGAGCGAAATAGCCCGGTTTACCATCACTTTGCAGAAAATCTTTCAGCGTTGTACCGCCCTGCTCAATCGAACGCAGCAACACCGCTTTAATCACCCGAGCTAACAATTCACACTCTGCCAGTGACAGTGATGACGCCAGCCGATCCGGATGGATCCCCGCCGCAAACAGAGATTCGCTGGCATAGATATTCCCTACGCCTACCACCAGCTTGTTATCCATCAGCCACGGTTTAATCGCCGTTTTTTTCTTCGCGCACTTCTGATGCAGGTACTCACCGTTGAAATCGTCGCTAAGCGGCTCCGGTCCAAGGTGGGCCAGCACATTATGCCCTTCCAGCTCTTTGGTCCACAGCCAGGCACCAAAACGGCGCGGATCGGTGTAGCGTAGCACTTTGCCGTTGCTCATCACCAAATCAACATGGTCATGCTTTTCGGGAGGAAGTTCTTCTGAAAGGATGCGCAGGCTGCCAGACATCCCCAAATGAATGATAATCCAGCCCTCAGGCAGCTCCAGCAGCAGATATTTAGCCCGGCGCTGCACGCTAAGCACTGGTTGGTCGCTTAAACGGTAGATCTCTTCTGAAACCGGCCAGCGCAAGCGACCGTTGCGCACCACCGCATGAAGAATGGTTGCACCAACGAGATGCGGTTCGATGCCGCGTCGGCTGGTTTCAACTTCGGGTAATTCAGGCATAGCATCTCCGGGAATGAACAGATGCAGTCAATATGGGGGCAAGCAGATAACAAAAAACCCCGCCGGAGCGAGGTTTTTCGTTACATCAAAGCGAGAATTATTTGATTTTCGCTTCTTTGTAGATCACGTGCTGGCGAACAACTGGATCGAATTTTTTCAGTTCCAGTTTTTCCGGCTTAGTACGTTTGTTCTTCGTAGTGGTATAGAAGTGACCAGTACCAGCAGAAGAAACCAGCTTGATTTTCTCACGAATACCTTTAGCCATGATTTATTTCCTCTAAGTACTTAGTACTTTTCGCCACGGGCACGCAGTTCAGCCAGAACTGTATCGATGCCTTTTTTATCGATTACACGCATACCTTTAGCAGATACGCGCAGGGTGACAAAACGCTTCTCGCTCTCAACCCAGAAACGGTGAGAGTGCAGGTTCGGCAGGAAACGGCGTTTAGTCGCGTTCAGTGCGTGGGAACGGTTGTTACCGGTCACCGGACGCTTGCCAGTAACTTGGCAGACTCGGGACATGTCTATTCTCCAAAAATCAAATTAGCTCGAGCTTCGTATGGGGTATTGGCGCCTCGTCAGGCTTTACAGCCCGGTCATCGCAGTTCTATGTGAACTCTCGATTGCCAGGCCCAAATGCCAAACCCGAGATTCTCAAAGGTGGCGTAGTATACGCTGACTCAGCGATGTGCTCAAGTCCCGAACAGACAAAGATCCCGAAGGATCGCGCATAGCGGGTTAAATCCAGCCGCGTTCGGCAAAAGAAACATACTCTCCACGCCCAATCACGATATGGTCGAGCACGCGTAAATCCATGAACTGACAACTTTTTATTATCCGTTCGGTGATGAGTTTATCCGCTTTACTGGGTTCAGCACAACCCGAAGGGTGATTATGTGCAAGGATCAGCGCCGAGGCGTTTATTTTTATCGCTTCGCGGATAATTTCCCGAGGATGGACTTCAACATGGTTTAGCGTGCCGGAAAAAAGACGGCTATGCGTTATAACCCTGTGTTGGGAGTCGAGAAAGATCACCATAAAGATCTCCCGCTCCTCGCCCGTGAGCTGGCGTTGTAAAAATTCCCTCGTCATCTCCGGGCTGAGTAAAGGGCTTTCTTCACGCATCCGCACGTTGTAGTAACGCCGCGCCAGTTCAGCAATCCCCTTTAACTGAGCGAACTTCGCCACACCAATTCCATGAACACCGCTAAATTGTTCATATTCAGAGGTTAACAAGCCATAAAGAGAGCCGAAATTCTCCAGCATCTCTTTTGCCAGGGTTAATACATCTTTACCGCGCGTTCCGGTACGCAGAAATAGCGCCAGCAGCTCAACATCCGTTAACGCACCAATGCCAAACTTCAGCATTTTTTCGCGCGGCATCAACAGCTGTGCATTGTTTTTCACCTTCACCTCCTTTGTGGTGCTCGCATCCTGTCATAGCCGTTCCGTTAAATCGACGGTCAGTTTTCAATCCTGGAAAGCGCCTCGCAAAGTGATTTTCAGGTGAAGGCACGACAACAAAAGTATTGTGATAAAATCGCCAACTTCTGGTGTCACCCAACAGGAAAAATCATCATGAGCCTGGCCGGTAAAAAAATCGTTCTCGGCGTTAGCGGCGGCATTGCTGCCTATAAAACCCCTGAACTGGTGCGTCGTTTGCGCGATCGCGGGGCCGACGTCCGCGTAGCCATGACCGAAGCGGCAAAAGCCTTTATCACCCCACTTAGCTTGCAGGCAGTTTCGGGTTATCCCGTTTCCGACAGTCTGCTGGACCCGGCAGCCGAAGCCGCTATGGGCCATATTGAGCTGGGTAAATGGGCTGATTTAGTGATTCTCGCCCCTGCCACGGCGGATTTGATTGCTCGCGTTGCCGCCGGAATGGCGAATGACCTGGTATCAACAATTTGCCTGGCTACACCTGCGCCTGTTGCCGTGCTCCCCGCCATGAACCAGCAGATGTACCGTGCCGCCGCCACCCAGCATAATTTAGAGGTGCTTGCCTCGCGTGGTTTGCTCATCTGGGGGCCAGACAGCGGCAGTCAGGCTTGTGGTGATATCGGCCCGGGGCGAATGCTCGATCCATTAACCATTGTGGATATGGCGGTAGCCCATTTTTCGCCCGTCAACGACCTGAAACATCTGAACATTATGATTACCGCCGGTCCGACGCGTGAACCGCTTGACCCGGTGCGTTATATCTCTAATCACAGCTCCGGCAAGATGGGGTTTGCTATCGCTGCTGCTGCTGCCCGTCGTGGCGCGAACGTCACACTGGTATCAGGTCCGGTTTCGCTACCGACGCCACCGTTTGTTAAACGTGTTGATGTGATAACTGCGCTGGAAATGGAAGCGGCCGTGAATGCTTCTGTACAGCAGCAAAATATTTTTATCGGTTGCGCCGCCGTGGCGGATTATCGCGCAGCTACCGTGGCCCCAGAGAAAATCAAAAAGCAGGCCACGCAGGGTGATGAATTAACAATAAAAATGGTTAAAAACCCCGATATCGTCGCAGGCGTTGCCGCACTAAAAGACCATCGACCCTACGTCGTTGGATTTGCCGCCGAAACAAATAATGTGGAAGAATACGCCCGGCAAAAACGTATCCGTAAAAACCTTGATCTGATCTGCGCGAACGATGTTTCCCAGCCAACTCAAGGATTTAACAGCGACAACAACGCATTACACCTTTTCTGGCAGGACGGAGATAAAGTCTTACCGCTTGAGCGCAAAGAGCTCCTTGGCCAATTATTACTCGACGAGATCGTGACCCGTTATGATGAAAAAAATCGACGTTAAGATTCTGGACCCGCGCGTTGGGAAGGAATTTCCGCTCCCGACTTATGCCACCTCTGGCTCTGCCGGACTTGACCTGCGTGCCTGTCTCGACGACGCCGTAGAACTGGCTCCGGGTGACACTACGCTGGTTCCGACCGGGCTGGCGATTCATATTGCCGATCCTTCACTGGCGGCAATGATGCTGCCGCGCTCCGGATTGGGACATAAGCACGGTATCGTGCTTGGTAACCTGGTAGGATTGATCGATTCTGACTATCAGGGCCAGTTGATGATTTCCGTGTGGAACCGTGGTCAGGACAGCTTCACCATTCAACCTGGCGAACGCATCGCCCAGATGATTTTTGTTCCGGTAGTACAGGCTGAATTTAATCTGGTGGAAGATTTCGACGCCACCGACCGCGGTGAAGGCGGCTTTGGTCACTCTGGTCGTCAGTAACACATACGCATCCGAATAACGTCATAACATAGCCGCAAACATTTCGTTTGCGGTCATAGCGTGGGTGCCGCCTGGCAAGTGCTTATTTTCAGGGGTATTTTGTAACATGGCAGAAAAACAAACTGCGAAAAGGAACCGTCGCGAGGAAATACTTCAGTCTCTGGCGCTGATGCTGGAATCCAGCGATGGAAGCCAACGTATCACGACGGCAAAACTGGCCGCCTCTGTCGGCGTTTCCGAAGCGGCACTGTATCGCCACTTCCCCAGTAAGACCCGCATGTTCGATAGCCTGATTGAGTTTATCGAAGATAGCCTGATTACTCGCATCAATCTGATTCTGAAAGATGAGAAAGACACCACAGCGCGCCTGCGTCTGATTGTGTTGCTGCTTCTCGGTTTTGGTGAGCGTAATCCTGGCCTGACCCGCATCCTCACTGGTCATGCACTAATGTTTGAACAGGATCGCCTGCAAGGGCGCATCAACCAGCTATTCGAGCGTATTGAAGCGCAGTTGCGTCAGGTATTGCGTGAAAAGAGAATGCGTGAGGGTGAAGGTTACACCACCGACGAAACCCTGCTGGCAAGCCAGATCCTGGCCTTCTGTGAAGGTATGCTGTCACGCTTTGTCCGCAGCGAGTTTAAATACCGCCCGACGGATGACTTTGACGCCCGCTGGCCGCTAATTGCTGCGCAGTTGCAGTAATTCTCCCAAACGTTCAGGCAGAAACGTCTGCCTGACGCTTTTCTTACCATGCCACCAGCATTCGCTTTACACTCACCCTCGCCTGTTTAAAGGCCTCATCCTCAGGATTGATTTGCAATAACCAGTTTATTCTTCCCTGCAAAGCATAAAGATACGCCGTTGCCTGTGCATGAAGATCGCCAGAAGAATCAAGCTCACCACGACGACTAAGATGCGAAATGACGCCATATTTTTGGCACAAATGTACTTCCTGACGCAGTGCCCTCCGCACTTCGCGGGCGAGTTGTGGTTTGTGATTAACAACAATCCCGGTTACTTGCTGGCGCTTACAGGCCGCGACCAGGCAGCTTTTGCGTTGATTGAGGTTCAGGCCCAGCTCCGCTAACAATCCGCACACTTTATTTTTAACCAGGCGGGCATTGAAGTGACCGGAAAAGGTCATGTCATCGCAGTAGCGGGTGTAGGTAATTCCCCGAGCCTGACACCATTCCCCTATGCGCTCATCAAAACGGCGCATCACAAGATTGGAAATGGCAGGCGAAGTTGGTGCCCCCTGCGGTAACGCGTCGTTATAGCAACAAAGCCAGGTCAGCATGGTTACCACATTGCGTGGCAACTGGGCCTGGCAAAACACACGCCAGACCTGTAACCAGCTAATGCTATCGAAAAAGTTTTCGATATCGAGTTTCAGGATCTGCGGCTGTTGGCAGTGAGGCTGCGCATTGCTGACGATTGGGCAACCCGGCCGGTAGGCGGTAGCAAAAGAGGAAAGTGGAAATTGTGAAAGGACGTTCTTAAGAATGTTGCGCTGTACGGTTTTGAGCAAGTAATCAGGGGCTAACACCAGCCGCTGACCACCGTGGCGTTTAGAAAGAATAATGCGTCGGTAATGGCGTCCGGCATGATTACTGAGCGCATACAGCCGCTGTATTTCTTTATCGGCGCTCCAGCCCGGCGAGCCGAACAAATCGAGCGCCAGAAGGGTTATCCGGGTAGCATCCATTCCACTCTCCACATCACGGCGGCCAAAAGAGGCGCCAACAGCAGCAATACCATCAAACCATCCCGAAGGCGCGTAACTGTACTGAGCGCATCAGCGCGACGTACGCGAAGCGTACTTAAGTACAATGAAGCGGCTTTGGGTATATAGACAAACTACTGGCGTTAAGTCGGCGACTCGCCGACCCTCCCGGCACAAAAGGCCGGAAACGCTATTGCCACTGCTGGCGAAAGCAGATTAACACGATATCTTAAAGCGCATCACGCTGCGCGCTCTAAAAAACCTGCGCAACGCATATTATTAAACGCCAAACTCTTCGCGGTAGGCCTTAACCGCCGCCAGATGTTCCGCCATTTCTGGCTTCTCTTCGAGGTAAGCAATCAGGTCTTTCAGGGTGATGATAGAGATCACTTTGCAGTTGTAATCACGCTCAACTTCCTGAATTGCCGAAATCTCGCCGCGACCACGCTCCTGACGATCGAGCGAAATCAATACGCCAGCAAGCGTCGCGCCATTGGCCTGAATAATTTCCATCGACTCGCGAATCGCCGTTCCGGCGGTGATCACATCATCCACCAGCATTACGCGTCCTTGTAATGCGCTACCGACCAGATTGCCGCCTTCACCGTGATCTTTTGCTTCTTTGCGGTTAAAGCAGTACGGCAGGTCCAGGTCATGATGCTCCGCCAGCGCCACAGCGGTAGTAGTGGCAATTGGGATCCCTTTGTAAGCAGGGCCAAACAGCAGATCGAACTCAATGCCGGAATCCACCAATGCTTCAGCGTAAAAACGGCCTAACAGTGCCAGATCGCGCCCGGTATTAAACAGCCCGGCGTTGAAGAAAT
The DNA here is from genome assembly GCF_013369155.2 of Escherichia sp. 94.0001. Classification (NCBI taxonomy): domain Bacteria; kingdom Pseudomonadati; phylum Pseudomonadota; class Gammaproteobacteria; order Enterobacterales; family Enterobacteriaceae; genus Escherichia; species Escherichia sp. 94.0001. The sequence continues at coordinate 12,058 of NZ_JABWMS020000030.1, forward strand.
AGGGGCTTTTGCGCCCGGACTTCAGCGTAAACTCGCCAAACTTTAACACCTGCTTGCCAAGCGCAAATTCAATAAACTGGCGCTGATATGCTTTCATGCCTTCGCTCCTCATCTTACTTTTCTACAGACAAAAAAAAAGGCGACTCATCAGTCGCCTTAAAAATCAGTTTGCCAGCGCCGCCTTCTGCGTCGCTACAATGGATTCGATTCCCCCTCGGGCCAGCGCCAACAAGGTGAGTAGCTCTTCATGGGTAAACGGCTCGCCTTCTGCCGTTCCCTGCACTTCAATGATGCGCCCGTCTTCGGTCATCACCACGTTCATGTCCGTTTCAGCGGCAGAGTCTTCAACGTATTCCAGATCGCAAACCGCTTCGCCGTTCACAATCCCGACAGAAACCGCGGCTACCATCCCTTTCATCGGGTTGGTTTTCAGCTTGCCATTTTCAACCAGTTTATTCAGGGCATCGGCTAGTGCAACACAAGCACCGGTGATAGAAGCAGTGCGGGTGCCGCCATCAGCCTGAAGTACGTCGCAGTCCAGCGTAATAGTAAACTCACCGAGGGCTTTCAAATCTACTGCGGCGCGCAATGCACGAGCGATCAGACGCTGGATTTCCATCGTGCGGCCGCCCTGCTTACCCTTCGCCGCTTCACGGGCATTACGGGTATGAGTAGAACGCGGCAGCATACCATATTCTGCGGTGATCCAGCCCTGGCCCTGACCTTTCAAGAAGCGGGGCACGCCTTCTTCAATAGAGGCGGTACATAATACTTTGGTATCGCCAAATTCGACCAGCACCGAGCCTTCTGCATGTTTTGTATAGTTACGAGTCAGGGTAACGGGACGCACCTGATTATTGCTACGGCCTGCTGGACGCATATTGAAATCTCCGGCTTGAAACAAATGTGGCTGCGCATTATACGGACTTCCGGCGGTTATTCCTATCCTGACAAGGCATCGATGGCTATAATCCTTCCACCTCTCCTTTTATAAACAGGAACGTCTATGATCCGCAGTATGACCGCCTACGCCCGGCGTGAAATCAAGGGTGAATGGGGGAGCGCAACCTGGGAAATGCGCTCGGTAAACCAGCGTTATCTGGAAACTTACTTTCGTCTGCCGGAGCAGTTCCGTAGCCTTGAACCTGTCGTTCGCGAGCGTATTCGTTCTCGCCTGACGCGTGGTAAAGTGGAATGTACCCTGCGCTATGAGCCAGATGTCAGCGCACAAGGTGAGCTGATCCTCAACGAAAAACTGGCTAAACAGCTGGTAACTGCCGCGAACTGGGTAAAAATGCAGAGTGACGAAGGGGAAATCAACCCGGTTGATATTCTCCGTTGGCCAGGCGTGATGGCAGCCCAGGAGCAGGATCTCGACGCGATTGCTGCTGAAATTCTCGCGGCGCTGGATGGTACGCTGGACGACTTTATCATCGCGCGCGAAACCGAAGGTCAGGCGCTGAAAGCATTGATCGAGCAGCGTCTGGAAGGCGTTACCGCCGAAGTGGTCAAAGTCCGCGCCCATATGCCGGAAATCCTGCAATGGCAGCGTGAGCGTCTGGTCGCTAAGCTGGAAGATGCTCAGGTTCAGTTGGAGAACAACCGTCTGGAGCAGGAGTTGGTTCTGCTGGCACAACGAATTGACGTTGCCGAAGAGCTGGACCGCCTCGAAGCGCATGTTAAAGAGACCTACAACATTCTGAAGAAAAAAGAAGCCGTTGGTCGTCGTCTGGACTTTATGATGCAGGAGTTCAACCGCGAGTCAAACACCCTGGCCTCGAAGTCTATCAATGCCGAAGTGACAAACTCTGCCATCGAGCTGAAAGTGTTGATTGAGCAGATGCGCGAGCAAATCCAGAATATTGAGTAAACAACATATCTCCGTAGGCCGTTGTAAATTACAGCGGCGCTACGCATATAGTTTCGTCCTCACGTTTAATTACTCCATACTTTTTCTAATGCATTTTACTCATCACGAAATCAGAATAATGCATTCACACTACAGAAAATAACAATTTCACATAACTACAAGTTATCAATTCCCTCTCACCTTAAAAAATCTCAATCGTGACAATGCGCACAAATCGCTACCCTGCCAGACAGATTTTTAGGGAGAGAACCATGCTGTTACACATTTTGTATTTGGTTGGCATTACTGCCGAAGCCATGACGGGGGCGCTGGCGGCCGGACGACGGCGCATGGATACATTTGGCGTAATTATTATTGCGACCGCCACGGCAATTGGCGGAGGGTCAGTGCGCGATATTCTGCTGGGCCACTATCCGCTCGGCTGGGTCAAACACCCGGAATATGTGATTATCGTCGCTACCGCCGCAGTACTCACCACTATTGTTGCTCCTGTAATGCCTTACCTGCGCAAAGTGTTTCTGGTGCTCGATGCGCTCGGACTGGTAGTTTTTTCTATCATTGGCGCACAGGTTGCACTGGATATGGGACACGGCCCGATCATTGCCGTTGTCGCAGCTGTGACGACCGGCGTATTTGGCGGCGTTTTGCGCGATATGTTCTGTAAACGCATCCCACTGGTATTCCAGAAAGAGTTGTATGCCGGTGTCTCATTTGCCTCCGCCGTGCTGTACATCGCGCTGCAACACTATGTTTCTAACCATGATGTGGTGATTATCTCCACCCTGGTATTCGGCTTTTTTGCCCGTTTACTGGCGCTACGTCTTAAGCTGGGATTACCGGTCTTTTACTACAGCCACGAAGGTCACTAAGGTTCAAAACCTGTGATCTGCTGGGCAGCCAGCCAACTGCCCAGCTTCTTGATTTGCGCATTTTCCTTCCATTCAATAACCTGTCTGGCGCGCCCCGATCCAGTCCCCGGCAACTGCTGCCAGAACTGATCTGTGCTAAATAAAAGTTGCGACCAGGACCGTTCATCACTGGCGTTAAGCGCCGCCCGGGTTAGTGGTATTCCCATTGCCATCACCCAGCGAGTAAAAGGCTGCTTACGAGCCAGATTAAACTGATGCCATAACTGTGTGCTTTTACTTTTCGCGATCCCCGGCGTGTTCTGTAATTGCTCTGGCGTTAATAAAAGCCAGGAAAAGATATGCTCAAAGCGATGAGTCTGATGCAGCGCGCGCCAGCCAGCCTCACCAATGCCATCCAGCCCCAGAACCTGTTTTGACCCCAGCCAGACTAAGCGTGAAATGAACTGTTCCCGACAAACATCAGAAGCAAAGTAGCAGGTCAACGAGTTAAAGCGGTTTTCTGGTGGTGTCGGTTTTGTGCGTTCTGTACCGCGCCAGACCACATTATCAATGCGAGGAATACCCTGCCCGGCAAGGCTGACGAGGATCTGATCACCAGGCGCAATATCCCACTCCTGCCAGCGTCTGACGGAACCAACATTCACCCGCTGAACTTTTTTATCATCCAACATGACAGGCACAAGTGACGCAACCACCGAGATTTTACCGCTCTTGCCCACCGCAAACTGAATCGCCTTCACTTCGGCAACCTGAGCTACAGGTTGATATTTCCAGGCCACCAGCCACTCTGCCTGGCCTGGTAGCCAATGGCGGGATTCGGGTTCTTTCGCCGCTCGCACAACCACGCCATCGGTGACGAAGGGTAATTTCGCTTTCCACCACTCATTGCGTACGCGCGCAACTTCATCAGCATTTTTCACCGCACGGGTATACGTCTGCGCTAGAGTAAAACCAGCGGTAGCCAGCTCTTTTAAACGATCGGTCATTAACTGCGGTCCATCCGGCCATGCCCAGACAAAAACGCCCAATGAATTCAGCGTGTCGCTATCGTCCTGGCGCATCATCAGACCAGCAACTTTTGCGCGGGCATTTATTCCCCCCATTTGTTGTTGGATATGCCCCTCGCGTTTGAGAAATATTTCCCCCTGAAGCGTACTGTTAGCTAAAGGCCCGCTAACGGTTTGCGGCACAGCGGAAATTAAGCGAGCTTTCTGCGTCCAGTCCTCGCCTTTCAGGCCATTGCCGCGACTAATTGCTTTGTTCAGTTTCCCGTCCCGATAAACCAGGGTTACCGCAACGCCATCAACTTTTGGCTGAACCCAAAGATCGCTACGTTCGCGCATCCACAGACTTAATGCGTTTTTATCCGCCATTTTGCGTACACCCGTATGGGCAACCGGATGCATAACCACACCGTTTAAAGGCGGCATCATCACGTCGCGGGTCTCGTTCCCAAAACAGCGTTGCCACTGTGTAAGACGGGCGCTTAACTGATCGTAAACACCGTCTTCTACCTCACTTTTCCCTTCCTTCCAGTAGTCATCGTCCCACTGTTTTATTTGCTGTTGCAGGCGGGAAATTTCTTCCTGTGCTCTGGCTGGCGACCAGGCCGGACAGACCGCCCACGCCGATGATTGCCAGCACAAGATACTTATTAATATCGCCATCCATACTTTCATCATCACCTCCGCTGTAGATAGTCAGGCAGATATACAACGTGATGAAAGCAAAGCCGAGTGGCAAAAACGGAGTCTGCGAGGACGCTTCCTGAGAATCGTCTTTATTGCAGTGAATCACAGGCAAATGCGGAAGCAGCTACGCAAAACGCAACAACTTTGCGCAAAAAGTGTGAGCAAGGGCTACGTCACATGGCCGCGCCGTGTATAATAAGCTCGTATGTAGGCTTTATTTCGCTAATCACATACGAAAGATACTCATGGCTCAAGGCACGCTTTATATTGTTTCTGCCCCCAGTGGCGCGGGTAAATCCAGCCTAATTCAGGCTTTATTAAAAACCCAACCGTTGTATGACACCCAGGTTTCTGTTTCACACACCACACGCCAACCGCGTCCTGGTGAAGTCCACGGTGAACATTATTTCTTTGTTAATCATGATGAATTTAAAGAAATGATTAGCAGAGATGCGTTCCTGGAACACGCAGAAGTTTTTGGTAATTACTATGGCACTTCGCGTGAGGCCATTGAGCAAGTACTGGCGACCGGTGTCGATGTTTTTCTCGATATCGACTGGCAGGGCGCGCAGCAAATTCGCCAGAAGATGCCGCACGCGCGGAGTATCTTTATTTTACCGCCGTCCAAAATTGAACTGGACCGCCGTCTACGCGGTCGCGGTCAGGACAGCGAAGAGGTCATTGCAAAGCGTATGGCGCAAGCTGTTGCAGAAATGAGCCATTACGCCGAATATGATTACCTGATTGTGAATGATGACTTCGATACCGCGTTGACCGATTTGAAGACCATTATTCGCGCCGAACGTCTGCGCATGAGCCGCCAAAAGCAGCGTCATGACGCTTTAATCAGCAAATTGTTGGCAGACTGAACCTGATTTCAGTATCATGCCCAGTCATTTCTTCACCTGTGGAGCTTTTTAAGTATGGCACGCGTAACTGTTCAGGACGCTGTAGAGAAAATTGGTAACCGTTTTGACCTGGTACTGGTCGCCGCGCGTCGCGCTCGTCAGATGCAGGTAGGCGGAAAGGATCCGCTGGTACCGGAAGAAAACGATAAAACCACAGTAATCGCGCTGCGCGAAATCGAAGAAGGTCTGATCAACAACCAGATCCTCGACGTTCGCGAACGCCAGGAACAGCAAGAGCAGGAAGCCGCTGAATTACAAGCCGTTACCGCTATTGCTGAAGGTCGTCGTTAATCACAAAGCGGGTCGCCCTTGTATCTGTTTGAAAGCCTGAATCAACTGATTCAAACCTACCTGCCGGAAGACCAAATCAAGCGTCTGCGGCAGGCGTATCTCGTTGCACGTGATGCTCACGAGGGGCAAACACGTTCAAGCGGTGAACCCTATATCACGCACCCGGTAGCGGTTGCCTGCATTCTGGCCGAGATGAAACTCGACTATGAAACGCTAATGGCGGCGCTGCTGCATGACGTGATTGAAGATACACCCGCCACCTACCAGGACATGGAACAGCTTTTTGGTAAAAGCGTCGCCGAGCTGGTAGAGGGGGTGTCGAAACTTGATAAACTCAAGTTCCGCGATAAGAAAGAGGCGCAGGCCGAAAACTTTCGCAAGATGATTATGGCGATGGTGCAGGATATCCGCGTCATTCTCATCAAACTTGCCGACCGTACCCACAACATGCGCACTCTGGGCTCACTTCGCCCGGACAAACGTCGCCGCATCGCCCGTGAAACCCTCGAAATTTACAGCCCGCTGGCACACCGTTTAGGTATCCACCACATTAAAACCGAACTCGAAGAGCTGGGTTTTGAGGCGCTGTATCCCAACCGTTACCGCGTAATCAAAGAAGTGGTGAAAGCCGCTCGCGGCAACCGTAAAGAGATGATCCAAAAAATCCTCTCGGAAATCGAAGGGCGTTTGCAGGAAGCGGGAATACCGTGCCGCGTCAGTGGTCGCGAGAAGCATCTTTATTCGATCTACTGCAAAATGGTGCTCAAAGAGCAGCGTTTTCACTCAATCATGGACATCTACGCCTTCCGCGTGATCGTCAATGATTCCGACACCTGTTATCGCGTGCTCGGGCAAATGCATAGCCTGTACAAGCCGCGTCCGGGTCGCGTGAAAGACTACATCGCCATTCCAAAAGCGAACGGCTATCAGTCTTTGCACACCTCGATGATTGGCCCGCACGGTGTGCCGGTTGAGGTCCAGATCCGTACCGAAGATATGGATCAGATGGCAGAGATGGGTGTTGCCGCGCACTGGGCTTATAAAGAGCACGGCGAAACCAGTACTACCGCACAAATTCGCGCCCAGCGCTGGATGCAAAGCCTGCTGGAGCTGCAACAGAGTGCCGGTAGCTCATTTGAATTTATCGAGAGCGTTAAATCCGATCTCTTCCCGGATGAGATTTACGTTTTCACACCGGAAGGGCGTATTGTCGAGCTGCCTGCCGGTGCCACACCTGTCGACTTCGCTTATGCAGTGCATACTGATATCGGTCATGCCTGCGTGGGCGCTCGCGTCGACCGTCAGCCTTACCCGCTGTCGCAGCCGCTCTCCAGTGGCCAAACCGTTGAAATCATTACCGCACCGGGCGCTCGCCCGAATGCCGCATGGCTGAACTTTGTCGTTAGCTCGAAAGCGCGCGCCAAAATTCGTCAGTTGCTGAAAAACCTCAAGCGTGATGATTCTGTAAGCCTGGGCCGTCGTCTGCTCAATCATGCGTTGGGTGGCAGCCGTAAGCTCAATGAAATCCCGCCGGAAAATATTCAGCGCGAGCTGGACCGCATGAAGCTGGCAACGCTTGACGATCTGCTGGCGGAAATTGGTCTTGGCAACGCGATGAGCGTGGTGGTCGCGAAAAATCTGCAACATGGGGACGCCTCAATTCCACCGGCGACCCAAAGTCACGGACATCTGCCAATTAAAGGTGCTGATGGCGTGTTGATCACCTTTGCGAAATGCTGCCGCCCCATTCCTGGCGACCCGATTATCGCCCACGTCAGCCCCGGTAAAGGTCTGGTGATCCACCATGAATCCTGTCGTAACATCCGTGGCTACCAGAAAGAGCCAGAGAAGTTTATGGCTGTAGAATGGGATAAAGAGACGGCGCAGGAGTTCATCACCGAAATCAAGGTGGAGATGTTCAATCATCAGGGCGCGCTGGCAAACCTGACGGCGGCTATTAACACCACGACCTCGAATATTCAAAGTTTGAATACGGAAGAGAAAGATGGTCGCGTCTACAGCGCCTTTATTCGTCTGACCGCCCGTGACCGTGTGCATCTGGCGAATATCATGCGCAAAATCCGCGTGATGCCAGACGTGATTAAAGTCACCCGAAACCGAAATTAATGTTTTATGAACCCAACACGTTATGCACGCATCTGCGAAATGCTCGCCAGGCGGCAGCCTGATCTGACCGTCTGCATGGAGCAGGTCCACAAACCTCATAACGTTTCTGCGATTATTCGTACTGCAGATGCCGTTGGCGTACATGAAGTTCATGCTGTCTGGCCTGGCAGTCGGATGCGCACCATGGCTTCGGCTGCGGCTGGCAGCAACAGTTGGGTGCAGGTGAAAACACACCGCACCATTGGCGATGCCGTTGCTCATCTGAAAGGCCAGGGCATGCAGATTCTGGCAACCCATCTTTCTGATAACGCTGTCGATTTCCGCGAAATTGATTACACCCGCCCGACCTGTATTTTGATGGGTCAGGAGAAAACGGGCATCACTCAGGAAGCGTTAGCCCTGGCGGATCGGGACATCATTATACCGATGATCGGTATGGTGCAGTCGCTGAATGTTTCCGTTGCCTCAGCCCTCATTCTTTACGAAGCCCAGCGCCAGCGGCAAAACGCAGGTATGTATCTGCGTGAAAACAGCATGTTGCCGGAAGCAGAGCAACAACGCCTGCTGTTTGAAGGCGGCTATCCGGTGCTGGCGAAAGTCGCAAAACGCAAAGGCCTACCTTACCCCCACGTTAATCAGCAAGGCGAAATTGAAGCTGATGCCGACTGGTGGGCCACTATGCAGGCAGCAGGGTAAGCGCCATGAAAGGTCGCCTGTTAGATGCTGTTCCGCTCAGTTCGCTAACGGGCGTTGGCGCGGCGCAAAGTAATAAGCTGGCGAAAATCAACCTGCATACCGTGCAGGATTTACTCTTACACCTTCCTCTGCGCTACGAAGATCGCACCCATCTCTACCCCATCGGTGAACTACTGCCGGGCGTTTATGCCACGGTGGGAGGCGAAGTACTGAATTGCAATATCTCCTTCGGCGGTCGGCGGATGATGACCTGCCAGATCAGCGACGGTTCCGGCATTCTCACCATGCGCTTTTTCAATTTCAACGCGGCAATGAAAAATAGCCTGGCGACGGGCCGCCGTGTGCTGGCCTATGGAGAAGCAAAGCGCGGTAAATACGGTGCAGAGATGATCCACCCGGAATACCGCGTGCAGGGCGATCTCAGTATGCCAGAGTTGCAGGAAACGCTAACGCCGGTTTACCCAACTACGGAAGGCGTAAAGCAGGCCACGCTGCGTAAATTAACCGACCAGGCGCTGGATCTGCTCGACACCTGCGCCATTGAAGAACTCCTGCCGCCGGAACTGTCACAAGGAATGATGACGCTACCGGAAGCGTTGCGCACTTTGCACCGCCCGCCGCCGACGCTACAGCTTAGCGATCTCGAAACCGGGCAGCATCCGGCACAACGCCGGCTGATTCTGGAAGAGTTGCTGGCGCATAACCTCAGCATGTTAGCCTTACGTGCCGGAGCACAGCGTTTTCATGCCCAGCCGCTGAGCGCCAATGACGCGCTGAAAAATAAACTCCTCGCAGCCTTACCGTTCAAGCCAACGGGCGCACAGGCACGCGTGGTGGCGGAGATCGAGCGCGATATGGCGCTGGATGTGCCGATGATGCGCCTGGTGCAGGGCGATGTAGGTTCCGGTAAAACGCTGGTCGCCGCCCTCGCCGCGTTGCGTGCGATTGCGCACGGCAAACAGGTGGCATTGATGGCACCAACCGAATTACTCGCCGAGCAGCACGCCAATAACTTCCGTAACTGGTTTGCTCCGCTCGGTATCGAAGTGGGCTGGCTCGCCGGTAAACAGAAAGGTAAAGCACGACTGGCACAGCAGGAAGCCATCGCCAGCGGTCAGGTGCAGATGATTGTCGGTACACACGCCATCTTCCAGGAACAGGTGCAGTTTAACGGCCTGGCGCTGGTGATCATCGACGAACAGCATCGTTTTGGCGTGCATCAGCGTCTGGCGTTATGGGAGAAAGGCCAGCAGCAGGGCTTCCATCCGCATCAGTTGATCATGACCGCCACGCCGATCCCCCGCACGCTGGCAATGACTGCATATGCCGATCTCGATACCTCGGTGATAGATGAGTTACCGCCAGGTCGTACGCCTGTGACGACGGTGGCTATCCCGGATACCCGCCGCAACGACATTATCGACCGCGTGCGCCACGCCTGTATGACTGAAGGGCGTCAGGCGTACTGGGTGTGCACACTCATTGAAGAATCAGAATTACTGGAAGCACAGGCGGCGGAAGCTACCTGGGAAGAGTTGAAACTGGCGCTACCAGAGTTGAATGTTGGTCTGGTACACGGACGGATGAAACCAGCCGAGAAGCAGGCCGTCATGGCATCATTTAAACAAGGCGAGTTACACCTGCTGGTTGCCACGACCGTTATTGAAGTCGGCGTTGATGTGCCTAACGCCAGCCTGATGATTATCGAAAACCCTGAGCGTCTGGGTCTGGCGCAGTTACACCAGCTGCGCGGGCGTGTAGGTCGTGGCGCGGTGGCTTCTCACTGCGTGTTGCTCTACAAAACACCGCTTTCTAAAACGGCGCAAATTCGCCTGCAAGTGCTGCGCGACAGCAACGACGGTTTTGTGATTGCACAGAAAGATTTGGAGATACGCGGCCCAGGTGAGCTACTAGGTACGCGTCAGACAGGGAATGCCGAATTTAAAGTGGCAGATTTACTGCGCGATCAGGCGATGATCCCGGAAGTTCAGCGCCTGGCACGCCATATCCACGAACGTTACCCACAGCAGGCAAAAGCCCTGATAGAACGCTGGATGCCAGAAACAGAACGTTACTCAAATGCGTAAAAGGCGGCGGTGAGAAACCGCCATTTCAGGTTACCCTACCTTCCTGCCGGATGCGGCGTGAACGCCTTATCCGTCCTACAAAAAAACTACAAATTCAATAAATTGTGAATCAATACGCAGACTTGATAAGCGAAGCATATCAGGCTTTTGTCTTTGTTGCGGCGGCACTTCTACCGCCGCTTCATCAATTAACCCGCAAAAATCGGCAACATCAAATACAGTTTAATCACCAGCGCGTTAACGATATCAATAAAGAACGCACCAACCATCGGCACGACCAGGAACGCCATGTGCGACGGGCCAAAACGTTCGGTGATTGCCTGCATGTTGGCGATTGCCGTTGGCGTTGCACCAAGGCCAAAACCACAGTGACCCGCTGCCAGCACTGCCGCATCGTAGTTTTTACCCATCATGCGCCAGGTGACGAAAATGGCATACAACGCCATGAAGATGGTCTGTACCACCAGAATCGCCAGCATCGGCAGCGCCAGCGAAGCCAGCTCCCATAGTTTCAGCCCCATCAGCGCCATCGCCAGGAACAACGACAGGCTTACGTTACCAAGCACGGATACCGCACGCTCAAAGACGCGGTAAAAGCCCATCATTGACAGACCGTTGCTCAGAATCACGCCAACAAACAGTACACAGACGAAGGTCGGCAGTTCAAAAGCAGTGCCAGCCAAAAGTTGCGCAACGATCTTCCCCACCGTCAGGCAGATAGCAATCAGCGCGATAGTTTCAATCAGCACCAGCGAGGTGATCATGCGGCCCACATCCGGCTTTTCGAACGCCGTCGGGACTTCCTGGTCATCCGGAATACCGTTCGGTGTGGTGGAGTGTTTCACCAGATAGCGCGCCACCGGACCGCCAATCAAGCCGCCCAGCACCAAACCGAACGTTGCACAGGCCATCGCCACTTCCGTCGCATTGGTGAAGCCATAACGTTCAATGAACAATTTACTCCAGGCAGCACCCGTACCGTGACCGCCCGAAAGCGTAATAGAACCGGCCAGCAGCCCCATCAGTGGATCAAGCCCTAACAGGCTAGCCATACCAATGCCAATGGCATTTTGCATCACCAATAGGCCAACAACCACAATCAGGAAAATACCAACCACACGCCCACCAGCGCGCAGACTGGCAATGTTGGCGTTCAGGCCAATGGTGGCGAAGAAAGCCAGCATTAACGGATCGCGCAGGGACATATCAAAGTTGACTTCCCAGCCCATGCTTTTTTTCAGTACCAGTAGCGCCAGCGCCACCAACAAACCACCCGCAACAGGTTCCGGTATGGTGTATTTCTTCAAAAAGGAGACGGAATGGACCAACTTACGCCCGAGCAGCAACGTCAGCGTTGCGGCAACAAGCGTTGCTAAAGTATCGAGATGAAACATAGTTACTCCTTTGTATCCGCATCACTCTTTCATACTCGTCATACTTCATCGCGAAGTGGTACCTTCATGAAATATGACGGGTATCGAGTTATGCTTTCCTGGGTCAAATTCTCAGCTGTTAATGAACAAATGGCATGGATTTTAAGCAGAAAAATACCAAAAGTTATATAAAAAAGTGCATTTATCTCATTTAAATATTTAGAAGAAGGTGTAGCAAACGTTTGCTTTTCTCTTTTGCTCAGCTAAAATGCCCGCTTTGCTACCACGGGATTGTTTTCGATGTCTGTTTCCACCCTCGAGTCAGAAAATGCGCAACCGGTTGCGCAGACTCAAAACAGCGAACTGATTTACCGTCTTGAAGATCGTCCGCCGCTTCCTCAAACTCTGTTTGCCGCCTGCCAGCATCTACTGGCGATGTTCGTTGCGGTGATCACGCCAGCGCTATTAATCTGCCAGGCGTTGGGGTTACCGGCACAAGACACACAACACATTATTAGTATGTCGCTGTTTGCCTCCGGTGTGGCGTCGATTATTCAAATTAAGGCCTGGGGGCCGGTTGGCTCCGGGCTGTTGTCTATTCAGGGCACCAGCTTCAACTTTGTTGCCCCGCTGATTATGGGCGGCACAGCGCTGAAGACCGGTGGTGCTGATGTTCCTACCATGATGGCGGCTTTGTTCGGCACGTTGATGCTGGCAAGTTGCACCGAGATGGTGATCTCCCGCGTTCTGCATCTGGCGCGCCGCATTATTACGCCGCTGGTTTCTGGCGTTGTGGTGATGATTATCGGCCTGTCGCTAATTCAGGTTGGGCTAACATCCATTGGCGGCGGTTACGCAGCCATGAGCGATAACACCTTCGGCGCACCGAAAAATCTGTTGCTGGCAGGCGTGGTCTTGGCCTTAATTATCCTGCTTAACCGTCAGCGTAACCCATATTTGCGCGTGGCTTCACTGGTGATTGCGATGGCGGCAGGATATGCGCTGGCGTGGTTTATGGGCATGTTGCCAGAAAGCAACGAACCGATGACGCAAGAACTGATTATGGTGCCAACCCCGCTCTACTACGGTCTTGGCATTGAATGGAGCCTGCTGCTGCCGCTGATGCTGGTCTTTATGATCACTTCGCTGGAAACTATTGGCGATATCACGGCGACGTCTGACGTTTCCGAACAGCCTGTATCCGGTCCGCTATACATGAAACGTCTGAAAGGCGGCGTGCTGGCAAACGGTCTGAACTCGTTTGTTTCGGCGGTGTTTAACACTTTCCCGAACTCCTGCTTCGGGCAGAACAACGGTGTGATCCAGTTGACCGGTGTTGCCAGCCGCTATGTCGGTTTTGTCGTCGCGCTGATGTTGATCGTGCTGGGTCTGTTCCCGGCAGTGAGCGGTTTTGTACAACACATTCCAGAACCGGTTCTGGGTGGCGCTACGCTTGTGATGTTTGGCACCATCGCCGCCTCCGGTGTGCGCATTGTGTCTCGTGAGCCACTGAACCGTCGGGCGATTCTGATTATCGCGCTGTCGCTGGCGGTCGGTCTGGGCGTTTCTCAGCAGCCGCTGATTTTGCAGTTTGCTCCTGAATGGCTGAAAAACCTGCTCTCTTCTGGGATCGCCGCGGGCGGTATTACTGCCATCGTGCTGAATCTGATTTTCCCACCAGAAAAACAGTAATTCACTGACGGCGGTAAGATAATTACCGCCGCAGTCTCACCTCTTTCACCATTCCCGCCTTGAGGATTGCGCGTAAATCGTGCATAACTCCCTTATGTGCATTTCACGGGATGGAAGACCATGAAATTTATTGGGAAGCTGCTTCTCTACATTCTCATCGCTCTGTTAGTGGTGATCGCTGGCCTCTATTTTCTTCTGCAAACCCGCTGGGGAGCAGAACATATCAGCGCATGGGTTTCCGAAAATAGCGACTATCATCTGGCCTTCGGGGCGATGGATCACCGTTTTTCCGCGCCATCTCATATCGTGCTGGAGAACGTCACGTTTGGTCGTGATGGTCAGCCCGCGACCCTGGTGGCAAAAAGTGTCGACATTGCGCTAAGCAGTCGCCAACTGACCGAACCACGCCATGTCGATACCATCCTACTGGAAAACGGGACGCTGAATCTCACCGACCAGACCGCGCCGCTACCGTTCAAAGCCGATCGTCTGCAACTGCGTGATATGGCGTTTAATAGCCCGAATAGCGAATGGAAACTGAGCGCGCAGCGGGTAAATGGTGGCGTGGTTCCGTGGTCACCAGAAGCCGGTAAAGTGCTGGGTACGAAGGCGCAGATTCAGTTTAGTGCCGGATCGCTTTCGCTCAATGATGTTCCTGCCACCAATGTACTGATTGAAGGCAGTATTGATAACGATCGCGTTACGCTGACTAACCTGGGTGCCGACATCGCCCGCGGGACATTAACCGGAAACGCGCAGCGTAACGCCGACGGCAGCTGGCAAGTGGAAAATCTGCGGCTGGCGGATATCCGTCTACAAAGCGAAAAATCGCTAACCGACTTCTTTGCGCCATTACGCTCTGTCCCGTCGTTGCAGATTGGTCGCCTGGAAGTCATTGACGCTCGTCTGCAAGGTCCGGACTGGGCGGTGACCGACCTCGATCTCAGCTTGCGCAACATGACCTTCAGTAAAGATGACTGGCAGACACAGGAAGGCAAACTGTCGATGAACGCCAGCGAGTTCATTTATGGTTCGCTGCATTTATTTGACCCGATTATAAACGCGGAATTTTCCCCGCAGGGCGTAGCACTGCGCCAGTTCACCAGCCGCTGGGAAGGGGGCATGGTCAGAACGTCAGGGAACTGGTTGCGTGACGGGAAAATGTTGATCCTTGATGATGCGGCAATTGCCGGACTGGAATATACCTTGCCAAAAAACTGGCAACAGTTGTGGATGGAAACGACACCCGGTTGGTTAAACAGCCTGCAACTGAAGAGATTTAGCGCCAGCCGCAATCTGATCATTGATATCGACCCTGACTTCCCGTGGCAGCTCACCGCGCTCGATGGTTACGGTGCCAATCTGACGCTGGTTACCGATCATAAATGGGGCGTCTGGAGTGGCTCGGCGAATCTGAATGCCGCCGCCGCAACGTTTAATCGTGTTGATGTCCGTCGTCCGTCGCTGGCGCTAACTGCCAACAGCAGCACGGTGAATATCAGCGAACTGAGTGCATTTACTGAAAAAGGCATTCTGGAAGCCACCGCCAGTGTTTCACAAACGCCACAACGTCAGACCCATATCAGCCTGAATGGACGCGGCGTGCCGGTGAATATTTTGCAACAGTGGGGATGGCCTGAACTACCGTTGACTGGCGACGGCAATATTCAGCTTACCGCCAGTGGCGATATTCAGGTCAATGTCCCGCTGAAACCTACGGTTAGCGGGCAATTGCATGCCGTGAATGCCGCAAAGCAGCAAGTGACTCAAACCATGAATGCGGGCGTAGTTTCCAGTGGTGAAGTTACGTCGACGGAGCCGGTGCAGTAAAAATTAGGACGCTAGCGGATATCAGCGCTAGCGTTCCCCGTTATTAGCGCAAAATTCCATACTCACTGCACAATAACCATTTCACCGGTTCATCTTCTTCTATCGCCGGAAAACGTCCTCCCGGCTCAAGAAAATAATTATCGTGTTGGTCATCATTTACCATCGAAATTTCCCAGCCGAGAACAAACGCTTTTTCCGCCCAGAAGCGATGATAGAGACGCGGCGGCAGGCAAATGCCCTGCCCCGGCTTTAGCACCAGCGTTTCACCAGGTTTCATGGTACGCCGCTGACCATCAACATTCACGGTAATGACTCGTTGATCATCACAGAGATTGGCTTCGTTGGCCCAGGCCAACTGCATGCATAAGTCTCCACCGCCCCGATTGAGGATATCTTCCATTTTGTGGGTGTGAAAATACCAGGGAGTCTGCTGATCTTGTTGGATCTGCAACATTTTCTCAGCATACGGTTTTGGATATGCCGCCGACCCCAGCGCGCCGTTGCGCATCGTTAGCAGTGTTAGTCCCGTTTGGTTGAAATCACCACGACCAAAATCGGTGATATCCCAACCGAGCTGTAAGTCGACTACTTCTTGCCAGTTATCCCGTTCCCGCTGCAGCCAGTCATCCACCGTAAAATAGGCGAACTCTGGCAAACAAACGCGGAAGGTCTGCGCAATGGCATGTGCTTTATCAATAACATAATTAATTTGTGAGCGTTTCATTGGCTTCTCCGTTGCGCATAGCAAGCCAGGCAGCGCCACGCATTCCGCTACTGTCGCCGTGCTGTGCTTTTACAATGGGAGTGGTGAATTGATCGGTGAAAACCAGTGGAGCGACTTCTGCGTTCAGATCGGTGATAAGCAGTTCCACATTCGAAAGCCCGCCGCCGATCACAATCACGCCAGGGTCAACAACGTTAACGATGGTTGCCAGCGTGCGGGCAAGCTGTTGGCGAAAACGTGCCACCTGCTGCATGGCACAAGCATCACCACGTTGTGCCAGGGTGACAATCGCCGCAGGAGTGAGCAAGTTACCAGTCATCTGTTGATAGCGTTCACTAAAACCGCTGCCGGAAACAAACGACTCCACGCAGTTGTGTTTGCCGCAATAGCAACTGACTGATGGACCATCTTCCTGCTCCGTATAGCCTGGCAACGTGATATGACCGCATTCGGCAGCATTTCCCCAGGCCCCTATAAACGGTCGTTGCTTGATGGCAATGCCACCGCCGCAGCCCGTGCCAAGCGTAATACCAAATACCACGTCATAATCTTGCCCGGCACCGTCGCAAGCTTCTGATAGCGCGAAACAGTTACCATCATTGGCTATCACCACCGGTTGCCCAAGCAATTGCTGCAAATCAGCCTGTAACGCATGACCGTTAATCACCTGAATATTCGCATTTTTAATCAGGCCAGTGAGTGGCGAGATACTGCCGGGTAAGGCGATCCCTGTCAGCATCGGTCGTTGAACGTCCCGCCTAATCTGCTCGATAAGCGCCACAACGCATGAGACAAATTGTTGATATGTCGACTTTTGCGTCGGGCAGCGGTAACGGCGAATCTCCCAGCCATGCGCATCCATGACGACGGCGGCGATTTTGGTCCCACCAATATCCAACCCCAGATAGTGCATATCTCGTTCCTTGTTGCGTAAAAGGCGGGTCACCCCGCCCTTCTGGGTTAGTACAGTGATGCTTTACCGAGCGAACCGAACAGTTTCATTTTGTGGCGAATGACTTCCCGCGCCGCGTTAATCGCATCCGGATAGATGACGTTCGGGTCCCACCAGCTCTCTTTAGCGAGAATTTCACGCACTTTCTGGAAATAGGCGTATTTCATATCGCTGGAGATATTGATTTTGCCGACGCCGAGCGTAACTGATTCAGCAATCTCCGCGTCCGGGTTTGCCGAACCACCGTGTAGCACCAGCGGAATATCAATACGTCCGGCAATGTCGCGCAAAATGTCCATTTGCAGCTTCGGTTGCATCCCTTTTGGATAGATGCCATGCGCTGTACCAATCGCCACAGCCAGTGTGTCGGCACCTGTACGAGCAATAAAATCGGCGGCCTGCGCCGGATCTGTGTAGGTCACTTGTGAAACACCACCTTCTACCGACGTTCCTGTTTGTCCGATGGTTCCCAGTTCACCCTCAACCGACACGCCAACCGCGTGAGCGAGGCGAACCACTTCTGCGGTCAGCGCCACGTTTTCTTCATACGGCAGCAGCGAACCGTCGATCATTACTGAGGTAAATCCGCAGCGAATCGCACGCAAAACATGCTCTACAGAGGCACCATGATCGAGGTGCAGTACAAACGGGACCGGACTACGCTGGGTAATTTCGCGAATGTGAGCGAAAAAAGCATCGCCCACAAAATCATGTTCGCTGGGATGGATGGCAATAATCGCCGGAGTATTTGTCGCTTCTGCTTCATCCACGACTGCGCGAAGGAAACAGTTATCCGCCACATTAAATGCGCCAATGGCAAAGCCGTGCTGGCGGGTAGGTTGCAGTAATTCTTTCATCGAAACTAACATGTTAAATCTCCAGTTTCAGCGTGTAGTCCGCCCTGCTGGTGCGTTATTGCACTGGCATAAAGGCCATGACAGAAAATGAATCAGGCTTTGCCGATAGAGCCGCTCGCCTGTAAATACGGTGTAATCGCTTCTTCGAAGGCCAGTTCCATAGCTTTCAGCGCGTCCACCAGTTCAATGGATATATCGTGACAGAGGGTATGCAGGAGCGCGGATTTCCCCCGTTCAAAAATGGCCGCCCCCACGTTGATTTTTGCTACCCCCAGCGTCGTACAGAGCTGGAGCTGATCGAACGGCGTACCGCTACCGCCATGTAATGCCAGAGGCACGCTCGAGCAGTGGAAAATCTCCGCCAGACGCTGAAAATCAATAGCAGGTACAACACCAGGCGCGTACATGCCGTGCGCCGTGCCTACCGAGACGGCCAGTAGATCAATGCCTGTCTGCGCGATAAACGGTTCCACATCAGTGGGTTGCGTCATCAGGTCGGCATTGGTGGCCTGGTCGTAACGCGGCGCATCTGCCAGATGGCCCAGTTCGCCTTCCACGCAAAGCTGCGCGCTGGCGGCGAGTTCCACCACCGCCCTGGTCTGGCGCACGTTTTCCTCCAGGGGAAAAGCAGAAGCATCAATCATTAATCCGCTGAAACCAGCACGAAACGCCTGACGAATACAGTCCGGATTTTTGCCATGATCAAGCGCCAGAGCGACCGGTACTGAGGCAGATTCCGCGAGCGTTTTAACCACTGCCGCCGCGACGGGTGCAGGAAAATGCGCCAGATGCCCCTGATAGAGATTGAGAATGATCGGAGCGCGATTCTTCTCCGCCACGCGGATAGCTGCGTGAGCACTTTCCAGATTCATACAGTTGATCGCCAGCAAGGCGTAATGTTCATGCCAGGCTTTCATCACCATACTTTTCATATCGGCAAACATAGGGCCTCCGGTTATTCGAGGGTGAAAGTGATCTCTTCATCTTTCAGCTTTTGATCGCTCAGTTCGTCAAACTCTTCGTCGCGTTCCGTTACCAGTTTCTTCCAGAGTGAAAGCATCACGCCACAAATCACCGTGCCTATACCCAGCGCCAGGCAAAACAGCAGAGGATGGGTGAACAGAGGCACAACAAACAGGCCGCCATGCGGAACCGGACTCTCCACGCCCCACACCATGATCAAGCCGCCCGCGACCGCCGAGGCCACCACACAAGATCCCACTACTCGCAGCAAGTCACGCGCGGCGATCGGAATGACTCCTTCAGTGATCATGCAGATCCCCATCGGAAACGCGGCTTTCAGCGCCTCGCGCTCCGCACGGGTGTATTTATGGCGTGTCAGTAAGAACGAAAGTGTGATGCCAAACGGAGGGATGATTGAGCCGACAAATTTCACGGCTTCTGGCCCGTAGACGCCGCTGACCAGCAAGCCATCGGAAAACAACGACATTGTTTTATTTACCGGACCACCGAAATCGAAGGTTGCCATCGCGCCAAGTATGGCCCCCATCAGGAAGCGCGATCCGCCCTGCATCGACTCGAGCAAATGAATCAGTGCTTCTTGTAACCAGGCGATGGGTTTACCAATCAGCGTCATCATTAACAGCCCACCGATAATGGTGCTTAATACCGGCAACACCATGATTGGCATGAGTCCTTGCATCGACTGCGGCAGGCGGATATAGCGTTTAAGTAGCAAAATGGTGTAGCCCACCAGGAAACCACCCAACATACCGCCAATAAATCCGGTATGGATTTGCCCGCAGAGAAAGCCGACAATCAGGCCCGGGGCAAATCCGGGACGATCGGCAATAGAATAGGCAATTGCCGCGCTAATCAGCGGCACAATCAGCCCCATTCCCCAGCCGCCAATCTGATTAAGCATCCACGGGATTGTTCCTGTTTTTTCACCAACATCTGTACCGCCAAGAACTTGCCCCAACGCAATACATATCCCGGCGGCCACAATAAGGGGTATCATCCACGAGATGCCGGTTAATAAATGTTTTTTAATTTCCTGTGAAACCGGAATTTTATTGTCTTTCATATTAAGATCCCTCCAGTATAAGGATCATTTGTTTCCCAGTGATTTTTCGACCTTTTCAAGAAATTGAACGGGCGATTTAATGACGATCTCTGTCTTTACTCGCACAATACGTTTATTGGTGAAGCGTTCTTCTCCTTTTATTTTCACATCTACAGCAAGAATCACGACGTCAGCAGCAGAGATATCTGCCGCCTGTAATTCATTTTCTGTACCAATGGTTCCCTGGGTTTCAACTTTAATGGTATGGCCCAGAGCTTTTGCTCCTTTGATTAACTTTTCACGAGCAATATAGGTATGAGCAATACCCGCCGTACAGGCGGCAACACAGACAATATTCATGACATACTCCCTGTTATTTAGCAGACATCGGATTGTGCATACTGACTAAAGAGATCAATGATTTTTTGCGGATTCGTCTCAACTAACAATTGTTCTATGATATCATCATCCGCCAGCGCGCCCGCGACCTGGGAAAGTAAACGGATATGGGTGGTATTTTGATCTTCAAGACGTACCGCAAATAAAATAATACAGCGCACGCTACTGCCATCCAGCGTTTCCCAGGGAATATCCTGCCGGGTACGGCCAATTGCCAGCGTAGTATTAATCACAGCTGAAGATTTACCATGCGGGATCGCAATATGATTTTCAAAACCAGTCGAGCCTTCCGCTTCGCGCTGCCAGACATCTTTAATAAAGGTTTCCCGACAATCGATCGCACCATCTTTTTTGAGAAGATTAGTTAATTCTTCAATCGCCTCCGCTTTATTCGTCGCTTGCATATCTAAAATAACGCGATTCGTATTCAGGATTTTTGTTATGTCCATTCGTCATACCTCATAAAATTCTGACATTAAATTTCAACGACCCGAGACGTCGCATGATGTAATTTTTCCGTAATCACCATTTCAGTGACCCGCTTAATATCGGCATCATTAAAAAAAGCGGTAACATAAGCGACCGGCATAGTGACTGTAGGCAAATTAATGGTCGAAATAATCAGTTCGATATTGTCAGGCAAAACCTGTGATAAATTCGCTGCTGAAATAACATCAACAATCGTCCATTCAGGAAATGCTCGCAGAATACGGCTTTTCAGTAGATGCGAAGTTCCGATTCCGGTTGAACAGACCAGTAATACACGTTTACGGGCAATTTGCCGCTCCATCGCAGCCTGAAAATGAACGGTCAGGTAACCCACTTCATCCTCGCTCACTGCATTCTCACCCCAGGTTTTAAATACCTGATTCACCACATATTGCGTCAACCGCCAGACATCCGCTAATTCTGCTTTAATATCTTCCAGCAATGGATTACGGATATGAATGCGATAATTTAAACGGTTAATCAGCGGCTTAATATGAACCAACAAGCCATCATATAATGCGCTGTCTTCACTAAAATCGCAGTCCACGATGTCACTGAATACCGTAATTAAACGCCAGGTAATCAGACGCGCTTCATTGCTGGCCTGCATATGTGAAATAATGCTAACATCTTTTTGTCCATCAATCGCCACACCTGATGAAATGATATATTGATAAATAAACCAGACTTCATCATCGGGCAATGTATGTGCAATTCGTTGTTCTATCTTATGAATCATCTGACTGGCAACATTAAAGATATTTTCATCATATTGCCTGGTTTGATCTTCTTCTCTTGATAACGCATTCCCGTGCGTGTTGCGATACATCATAATAAGGATGTGAGTAAAAATGTTAACGTAATAAGGTTCTCCCAAAGACCAACTTAATTCATTTTCCATATCCAGTAACAATGACTGGACAAATAACACTTCTTCATCTCCAAAATAATGGACTAATGCTTTATAGCTTCCGGGATCCAGACGTGAATACACGACACCTTGCGGCTCATTATGGTTAATAATGCCGTTAATCAGTAATGCCATTGCCTGTCGGACTTGCCCTTCACTACCTTCAATATGCGTACCACTTGGGCTGCGGATCAACGATAACCCCAACGGCGCAAGCCAGGACTCAATTACTCTCAGGTCATTAACAATAGAGGCTCCGCTGATAAAGTAGCGTTCTGACAATTTACTGATCGACGTTTCATTCGGTGTTTCACTTAATAACTGCGACGCTATTTTAACGCGCCTGGCATTATTCATTACACCATCAATCTCTTCACATTCTGCCACCAACAAATGATCAAGATGCAGCAAATCAGCAATATTCTCCGCGCTTAACATCACACCCGCGCCAGCACGCTTCTCAACATTTATTCTCCATTGCCCCAGCCATTGCTCAAGTAAACGTAAATCACGTTGAATGGTTTTTTCCGAAACATTTAAATAGCCGGCAATCGTAACAATAGTCGTATATTCCCTTCGTGGTAGAAGGAATCGTAATAATCTGTTTTGTCGCGAGGTAATCATTTGCATTTTTTACCCTTATCACAGATTAAGAAGCCCCATGAGGAAGAGCTTCAGTTGCCATCTCTGAGGGTAAATATAAAGCAGAATAATTTCACAACAATACTAAAATCTGTCCGTAATCCGGACAGTGATAAAACAAAGCAAGGCGGTTAAGGGATATTTTTCAGCACAGATCACATTTTCGCGATGAATAATCGTGATCATGCTCGCAAATACGATGGAAGAAATATTTATTACCAGATGTGAGATTATTTACCGGATACGACACAAAACCATTCGTATCCGGCATTCTTCAATAGATTACAACGTAATTGTCAGCGCATTCCCTTGAGGCGTCACCACCAGCCCCTGCTCACTTTCAGCCTGCGAACCGCCTTGCAGACCATTTACTTTCACAACATTGCGCAAGCACAGCGTCCAGTTCTTCGCCACGCCCGCACCATTCACAGTAATTGTGTTGCCAGTACGCGCCGCTTTCAGGGTGAAAAGAACGGAACCATCGGCAGCGGGCACTTCACAGATGGCTTCATGCCCGTCTTGCAGATTAAAGAGCTGGAATGCCGTGCCTTCGTGCCACGCGTAATCGGGACGTTGCTCGTTGTTGCCCAGCGCCAGTAGGGTGTTATCACGCACATAAACGGGCAGACTCAGGAAGCCGTGCTGCTGTTTATGCCAGCGACTACCATCGAGTTCATCGTTGTGCCACAGGTGTGTCCAGCGACCTTCCGGCAAGTAGAACTGCACATCGCCCGATTCAGTGAACACCGGAGCAACCATCACGTTGTCGCCTAACATGTATTGACGGTCAAGGTAATCACAAGCCGGATCGTCCGGAAACTCCATCATCATGGCCCGCATCATCGGCGTACCCCGCGCGTTCGCACGAGCAGCCTCACGATACAGATACGGCATCATGCGGCATTTCAGTTGCGTGAAGAAGCGCACCACATCACAGGACTCATCATCATAGGCCCACGGCACACGATAAGATTTGCTGCCGTGTAAACGGCTATGGCTGGAGAGCAAACCAAACGCGCACCAGCGTTTGTAAACGTGCGCCGGAGCGGTATTCTCAAAACCGCCGATATCGTGGCTCCAGAAACCAAAACCTGAAAGGCCAATAGACAAACCACCGCGCAGGCTTTCCGCCATTGATTCGTAGTTAGCGTAACAGTCGCCACCCCAATGTACCGGGAATTTCTGCGCACCGACGGAGGCCGAGCGGGCAAACAAGACGGCTTCTTCCTCGCCAACGGTTTCCTTGAGCACGTTCCACACCAGTTCGTTGTAGATGTACGCATAATGGTTATGCATTTTCTGCGGATCGGAACCGTCAAACCACTGAACATCGGTTGGAATACGTTCGCCAAAGTCGGTCTTAAAGCAATCAACGCCCATCGCGACCAGACCTTTCAGTTTGTCGGCGTACCATTTGCAGGCATCCGGATTGGTAAAGTCATAAATCGCCAGACCTGGCTGCCATTTATCCCACTGCCACAGCGAACCGTCCGGGCGTTTGAGTAAATAACCTTTCTCTTGTAACTCTTTAAAGACAGGGGATTTTTGCCCGATATAGGGGTTAATCCAGACGCAGATTTTTAGCCCTTTCGCTTTCAGGCGGCGGATCATCCCTTCCGGGTCCGGGAAAGTCAGCGGGTCCCACTCAAAATCGCACCACTGGAAGGCTTTCATCCAGAAACAGTCAAAGTGGAAAACATGCAGCGGCAGATTGCGTTCCGCCATACCATCGATAAAGCTGTTTACCGTCGCTTCGTCGTAGTTGGTGGTAAATGAAGTGGTTAGCCACAGGCCGAAGGACCACGCGGGCGGCAGCGCCGGACGACCAGTAAAACGGGTATAACGATCAAGTACCGCTTTCGGCGTCGGGCCGTCGATAACAAAGTATTCGAGATATTCACTCTCAACGCTGAACTGCACTTTGGAGACTTTCTCCGATCCCACTTCAAAAGAGACGCATTGGGGATGATTGACCAGTACACCATAACCACGGTTAGTCATATAGAACGGGATATTTTTATACGCCTGTTCAGTACTTGTGCCGCCGTCCCGGTTCCAGGTCTCTACCGTCTGGCCATTGCGCACCAGGGCAGTAAAGCGCTCTCCCAGACCGTAAACTGTTTCGCCAACGCCAAGATCCAGCCGCTCAAACATATAATTTCGTTGATTATTCGTGTCCTGCACGTAGCCATTATTTTTCACCTGACTACCGGTAATACGTTCGCCGTTGCGCAGAAAATCCAGTGACCAGAACTCACCTTTGCTGACACGCGCACTTAAGTTGCCACTTTTAAACTCAGCGTAACGTTCTGTGTTTTCGATTGTGACCTTCACGTCCTGCAAAATATTGAGCGGGTAATGAGGACCGTTATTCAGCGCCACCTGAAAATGCTCAATCCGTACACCGACAATACCTTCCTGTGGGGAGAAAAAGCGCAGCGTAAATAAAGGCGTATCAAGCTGCCAGGTACGTTCACGCACATCACGGGGGGCAGCATAGACCACCATTTCATTACCCTGCTGTTCAACCTCGAACACCTGAAGCGGGTGAATCAAATTGAGGCCAGGTTGAATCAACCAGTTTCCGTCGCTAATTTTCATTGCCGTTCCTTAGTTCTGCACTTCTTGAGAGGTGAATTGTTGCTGGCAACGGCGTTTGCCCTGGGCCAGCTGTTCCATAACGGTTTTCAGATTGTGCGTCGTGAGTGAGTAGTAGCGTTTAGCGATAATCGCGCTCAGCAAGTAACAGATCGCCGGAACAATCGTGAATAGCGCGATAATGATGCTAATCGTGGCGCTGTTCTGCGCTTTTTCTGCCGCATCATATCCGCCATAAGCCAGCATCCAGCCGATAAGAGCGCCGCCGAAGGCCAACCCCAGTTTGAGCACAAACAACGTGCCAGCAAAACTGATCCCGGTAAGGCGTTTACCATTGCACCACTCGCCGTAGTCGACGGTATCGGACATCATTACCCACTGGATAGGTGTCACCAGTTGATGCAACACACCAATCACGAAGATGAAGACAAACATGGTGATGCTGGCCTGCATAGGAACAAAGAACATCGCCAGGCTAATCACTGCCAGCAGGGCGTTCGTCCACCAGAAGATAGTGACTTTACATTTCCAGTCGGTCAGCGGTTTCGCCAGTGCGGAACCAATCAGGTTACCCACGCAATAAGTGGTAAGAAAAGCGACAAACACTTCCGGCGTACCCAAAATCCATGTGACGTAATACATCATCGCCCCGCCGCGTACGCACACCGCCAGAATATTGAAAATGGTCAGGAAACCGACAATACGCCACTGGTCGTTTTGCCAGATATCACGTAAATCTTCCCGCATAGACGTCGTTGTAGGTGGTGCTTCAACGCGTTCTTTAGTGGTGAAGAAACAAAATGCCAGCATCATAAATGCCACCACGGAAAGGACCGCGATACCGCCCTGGAAACCGAGTGGTTTATTATCACCACCAATTAAATTAACCAGCGGCATCATCAGCACAGTAGAGAGCATGCCTCCCGCGGTCGCCAGCACAAAACGCCAGGATTGCAGCGAGATACGCTGAGTCGGGTCATTGGTGATTACACCACCCAATGCGCAGTAAGGGATATTGACGACGGTATAAAGTAAGGTAAGTAGGGTGTAAGTAATTGCTGCATAAATCATTTTTCCGTTCATACTGAGATCTGGCGTGCTATAGGCCAGTACACAGACGATCCCGAATGGCAGTGCGCCAAACAGTACCCATGGACGAAATTTACCCCAGCGAGAGCGCGTTCGATCGGCCAACAACCCCATGCAAGGATCGGAAATCGCATCCAGTGCACGAGCGACCAAAAACATGGTTCCGACAAATCCGGCAGGAATGCCAAAAATATCGGTATAAAAGAACATCATATATAACATTACGTTATCGAAAATAATGTGGCTGGCGGCGTCTCCCATGCCATAACCAATTTTCTCTTTAACGGACAACACTTCACTCTTCATCTGCTTTTCCTTGATGCTATAGGGGTGCTGAGACCGATAACGCATTTTGTAAACCATCCCTGTGAGAGCGAATATTCCGATATCTGGTTATTAATTTATGATTCTTGTTTTATGTGATCGTGGTAGCGTAAATTACGCTCATATATCATTGTAAAATATGGGTTTTATATGAAATATAATGCTTTCGTGATAATACGCTGCATGTATTAGGCGGAAAAAACTGATCTGGGGGATGTAGAAACTCAAGGAAGTAGCTATAATGCGCCCCGCCTCCATGTAGCAATCGAGGCGCGGAAGATCGTCGTCTCCGGTGAGGCGGCTGGACTTCAAATCCAGTTGGGGCCGCCAGCGGTCCCGGGCAGGTTCGACTCCTGTGATCTTCCGCCAATTTGCCTCTACTGACGTTCTCCAACCCCTTGTAATACAGTCAATCCAGATATTTTCTACTGCTCAATATTTAATCGGCTTCAGGAATACCTGATCAAAGGTTTTGTGATGGACGAAGAGCGACTGAAGAATCCGCCTGTCGGTTCTTCTGTCCTCGAACGCATCCGCGATATTCGCGCCAGCATGCGCCGTGTTTATTTGCAGGTGATTTGCCCCCCTGCTGACTCTCAACCAACTGTATCGCCATTAAGGTGAAGATGTTGTTTTACACGCCCCAAAACACCTTTTTTTATACGACGATTCTATTCCTTTAACCGCTGGCGAAAAAAACTGACCTATAAACTTCACCAATAATCAGACTGCCATCAAGATTAATTTTTTCATTTAATATATCAAATAAACTTGTTTTATTTTTACTATCAAAAATAGCTCATTGCCTTACTATAATTAATATATAAATTCGGTGATTAATTCTTAACATGCTTTTGCTAATAATCTCAATTGCTGGCCCTATAATATTGCGCTAGCATTGCTTTCTGGTTGTATCAGCGATACTCAAAAATTCTTAATATAATACTCATTCGACTGGTACTTATTTGTAACTCAGTTATATTTTGTCGCCCGGTGATTCAGAAGAATGCAAAAAACGGCTACCACTCCATCAAAAATACTTGATCTCACTGCCGCGGCATTTTTACTTGTCGCCTTTCTGACTGGTATTGCGGGCGCTCTCCAGACTCCCACCCTAAGTATATTCCTCGCAGATGAACTGAAAGCCCGTCCTATAATGGTAGGTTTTTTCTTCACCGGTAGCGCTATTATGGGAATTCTGGTCAGTCAATTTCTGGCAAGGCACTCCGATAAACAAGGCGACCGTAAATTACTGATCCTGCTATGTTGCTTATTTGGAGTGTTGGCCTGCACTCTTTTTGCGTGGAATCGCAACTACTTCATTCTCCTCTCTACGGGCGTACTTCTGAGTAGTTTTGCTTCCACTGCAAACCCGCAAATGTTCGCCCTCGCCCGTGAACACGCCGACAGAACAGGCCGTGAGACGGTCATGTTCAGTACATTTTTACGTGCTCAGATCTCGCTTGCCTGGGTTATCGGGCCACCGCTCGCTTATGAGCTGGCAATGGGATTTAGTTTTAAAGTGATGTATCTCACCGCTGCCATCGCATTTGTTATTTGCGGTTTAATAGTCTGGTTGTTTTTGCCATCAATACAAAGAAATATTCCTGTCGTTACCCAACCCGTAGAAATTTTACCCTCCATCCATAGAAAGCGGGATACACGGCTACTTTTTGTAGTCTGTTCAATGATGTGGGCGGCGAATAATCTCTACATGATAAATATGCCGCTATTTATTATTGATGAACTGCATCTAACCGATAAACTGGCTGGAGAAATGATTGGTATTGCTGCCGGTCTGGAAATTCCGATGATGTTAATCGCAGGCTATTACATGAAACGTATTGGCAAGCGACTATTAATGCTCATTGCTATCGTGAGTGGTATGTGTTTTTACGCCAGCGTACTCATGGCGACGACTCCGGCAGTTGAGCTGGAATTGCAAATTCTAAATGCCATTTTCCTTGGTATTCTCTGTGGTATCGGCATGCTTTATTTTCAGGATCTGATGCCTGAAAAAATAGGCTCTGCGACAACGTTATATGCAAATACCTCACGCGTCGGCTGGATTATCGCCGGCTCTGTTGACGGAATTATGGTTGAAATCTGGAGCTACCACGCGTTGTTCTGGCTGGCGATAGGGATGTTGGGTATTGCGATGATTTGCCTGCTGTTTATTAAAGATATTTAGCTCACCAGTCTGAGCTAAGAAAAATCGGCGTGGCGCAAACAGAGCCATCCTCGCCATTTTTGCTATCATGCCTGCATACATAAACGACAAAACAGTATGCAGAGGGAAAAATGGGTTCCACCAGAAAGGGGATGCTGAACGTTCTGATTGCCGCCGTGTTGTGGGGAAGTTCAGGGGTCTGCGCGCAATACATCATGGAGCAAAGCCAGATGTCGTCGCAGTTTTTGACTATGACGCGTTTGATATTCGCCGGTTTGATTCTGCTGACGCTGTCATTTGTGCATGGCGATAAAATCTTTTCTATTATTAACAATCACAAAGATGCCATTAGTCTGCTGATTTTTTCCGTGGTTGGCGCGCTAACCGTACAGCTCACTTTTTTGCTAACCATTGAAAAATCGAATGCTGCCACGGCAACGGTGCTGCAATTCCTCTCACCGACGATTATCGTCGCCTGGTTCTCACTGGTGCGTAAATCCCGCCCGGGCATTCTGGTTTTTTGCGCTATTTTGACATCGTTGATCGGGACTTTTTTATTGGTGACACACGGTAATCCGACGTCATTATCGATCTCTCCGGCCGCGTTATTCTGGGGCATTGCCTCGGCATTTGCTGCTGCATTCTATACCACCTATCCCTCAACGCTGATTGCCCGCTATGGCACGTTACCGGTCGTCGGCTGGAGTATGCTGATCGGTGGTCTAATCATGCTGCCCTTCTATGCCGGGCAAGGAACAAACTTCGTGGTTAATGGCAGCCTGATTCTGGCGTTTTTCTATCTGGTGGTAATCGGAACTTCGCTAACCTTTAGTCTATATCTGAAAGGCGCACAGCTCATTGGCGGGCCAAAAGCCAGCATTTTGAGCTGTGCAGAACCATTAAGTAGCGCGCTGCTCTCTTTGCTGTTGCTGGGGATCACGTTCACATTGCCGGACTGGCTGGGCACACTGCTGATTCTGTCATCGGTGATTTTGATTTCAATGGATTCCCGTCGCCGCGCCAGAAAAATAAATCGTCCGGCGCGGCATGAGTGAGAATTACCAGCCAGGCACCGCGCCACCGTTAAAGATGGTTTCTGCCGCTTTAGCGACTTCGGGCGATTGATAAGATTGCAGAAATTCCTTCACGTTTTCTGCATTCTTATTATCTTCCCGTGCCACCAGAATATTCACATACGGCGAATTCTTATCTTCAATAAATACGCTGTCGTGCACCGGAGAAAGCCCTGTCTGCTGAATGTAAGTGGTGCTGATAATCGCCACATCAACTTTGGGATCATCCAGTACGCGCGGGAGCTGCGCCCCCTCGAGTTCTATAATCTGCAAATGACGAGGATTCTCGGTTATATCCAGCGCGGTAGGTAGTAACCCTTTTCCCTCTTTCAGAGTAATTAGCTTCTCTTTTTGCAACAGTAAAAGCGCGCGACCAAGGTTGGTCGGGTCGTTGGGGATCGCCACTGTCGCGCCTTCTTTTATTTGCGCCACGGTTTTGATTTTTTTGGAATAACCCACCATGGGGAAGACAAATGTATTTCCCACCGCTACCAGTTTATAACCATGCGCCTGATTATCTTGTTCAAGAAAGGGTCGATGCTGGAAGACGTTCGCATCAAGCTCGTCATGATTTGTCGCATCGTTCGGTAGCAACGAACCGCTAAATCCTACCAGTTCAACATCGAGGCCATATTTCTCTTTTGCCACCTTTTTAGCGACTTCCGCGACATCTTGTTCTGCGCCATTAATAACGCCCACTTTAATGTGCTTTTCATCGCTGCTGCTCTGGTCGCAACCTGCCAGCAGAATTCCTGCCAGTAATAATGCGGCCCCCGCCCGTAGATGATGTGTTGTCAGTTTCATTTTTTATCCTTTTTTTAATCGTTAACTGACTATAATGGCAAGATCACTACGATTTAAAAAACGAAAAGCTATCGAATAGAAGAAAAAGGTATATAAAACTGGCACTTCTTACTGACCACGCAAACACCTTTCGTACAGCATGATGAGAGCGGCAAAAGCAAACTACACTTATGCTTCATTCGATGCACATTTGCAGAAGGTTGCAGCTATGAAGCCAACGATGCTACTCATGATTACCGTATTCCTGACTTTCCCAGCCATTTCTCAGGCCGAGTCGCCATTCAGTTCTCTACAGTCGGCAAAAGAAAAGACCACGGTATTGCAAGATTTACGTAAAATTTGCACGCCACAGGCGTCATTATCAGACGAAGCGTGGGAAAAATTAATGTTGTCTGATGAGAGTAACAAACAACATATCCGCGAAGCTATTGTGGCGATGGAGCGTAATAATCAGAATAACTACTGGGAAGCGCTGGGTAAGGTGGAATGCCCGGATATGTGAATTTCGCACACCTCCGCGCTCAGGCCAGCAGCCACTGACGTACGCTCGCACATCAGTAAATCACCTGCTTTTTCAAATTCCAATCAGAATTGAACCCGTTCATCAGGATTGTGGATAAAATTCCCTCTACATTATTTTCATTTCATCACATAGAAAATCTTATCTCATTGAAACAATACTTGTTTTTAATGCAGAAAAGGAAGTCCAACGGATGGGCATAAAAATGAGCGAATTTTGATATCACCACCCTCTAAAAAATGGTGAAGTCTGAACAAAGAATGTTCGAAAGGAGAGAGTAGAGATGGAAAGCGCAAATCTGGATTTAGAAGAAAATAAAGAAATTGCCAGTAAGTTCGAACGTGCACTAGGTATGGGAGCAACGCTTGCAGAACTGCATGGCATAACCCCGGATACCCTTGAAGGCGTTTATGCTTACGCTTATAACTTTTATGAAAAAGGAAGACTTGACGAAGCTGAACTCTTTTTTAAATTTCTCTGTATTTATGATTTCCAAAATTATAATTATTTAAAGGGATATGCCGCCGTCTGTCAGTTGAAGAAAGATTATCAAAAGGCATTCGACATGTATCATATCTGTTTGATGCTATCTCCCGATAACGATTTCTCTTTGGTTTATTATATGGGCCAATGCCAGATGGGCTTAAAAAACATTAAAATGGCCACGGAGTTATTTAATACAGTCGTAACCTACAGTCAAAATGAAAAAGTTAAAGAGATGGCTAATGCTTATCTTGAACTCTTGACAGCCAATTCCGAAGAGGAAGTTCAAACAGAGTGAGTCGGCAAAATGAACATAAACGTAAAAAAATCTTCTTTTACGCCTGAAGAAGCAACCAAGAAATATAAAGAGGAAGCAACAATTGATTTAAAAAACAACCATACCAATAAAATAAATGAGAAGAATAACAATAAACACATTGCTTATTTTCCCGTTGATGCCATTTTAGATGGAAATAAACATCTACCATGAGTTAAATAATAAACAGTTAATTAAGCCAGATGATAGCTTAAAAAGGAGGTGAATTATGTCGGCACCGATTACGGGACAGACGATCACGTTTGAACAAATCAGCGAAACATTGCGTACACAATATAGCGATGAGGAAAAAAGACTGCAGGACAGCAGCAAAACGCAAGTTGATCCCATGCGGCTTAATAAAAACCCGAAATCCCTTGATAACGATATTCGCCCTCGTCTTGAAAACAAACCTATGCTTGCTATACCTGCAATGCAGGTTTCCGATTCTGATAACGCCACTGCAGCAAAGACGAACGATGCCCGCCTGACGATGATTTTGGGTAATTTATCAGGCATTGCCGATCAGGATATTACTACACGCTTGCATAATAACCTGGACAACACCCTGCTTCGACACGAAATGGTACATAATAAGTTTCGTGAATTAAGCGACGCCTACACCTCGTCATTAGATTCAGCGCAAAAAGCCAACGATAATCTGCATCAGGCCAACAATAATTACAATGCAGTCGATAAAAGAGTGCAATCGCTGGAAAAAAAAGTCAACACATTGGATCAAGAGTTGTCGCAACTGCAACCAGACGATCCACAATACAATAAAGTACTGACGCAAAAAAACGCGGCTGAAAAAACACTCACGCTGTCGTTACAAAAAAAATCGTTAGCTGAGAAATCATTAAATACAGCCATTATGGATGCTGATGCTGCGATCGGCCAAAGTATGGAAGTTTTTGACGAAATTCAACAGCAAGAACAGATTAATAACTTCACCACCAATATTTGCCTGACACAGGAAAACCAGAAAAACAGAAACGCGACAGCCACATTTATTCTATTGATTACCTCAGTAATGGAAGTTATTGGGGACACCAATTGCGAATCTATTAAAAATCAATCTGAGGTAATGAAAGAGATTAACCATGTCAGGGAAAATAAACTCAATGAAACAGCACATAAATATACTACCACGACTAAAGTTTTAAAAATAGTTAATGAGTGTGTAACTGTAGTTACCTTTGCCGTAAGCGCAGTCTTAATTGTTGTTGGTATTGTCGCTTCTATTCCAAGTGCTGGTGCAAGCTTAGCTGGAGCCGTGGCACTTATTGGAGGAATAGCGGGGGCAGTGGTATTAGGTATTGATATCACCTGTCAAATCGCGCTGGGCACCACGGCTACCGGATGGATTTTAGGAAAACTTACTGAAGGCCTTGCGGGTATTATTTCAAAATATGATCCCACGCTGCTAGCAATCTGCGCTCTTCTGGATGTTTTGGGTGTCAAACAAACGACTATTGATTTGGTACAAGATATATACTCAACTGCAGCCGCGTCTATTGTTATGGTAACGCTAATGATTGGTGCAGCGATAATTTGTTCTGTCGCAATAAGTGAACTCGTAAAGGCGCTAACAAAGACTGCCACCGAAGAAATAACAAAAGAAGTAACAAAGAGTATAAAATCCACAGTAGAAACCATCATTAAATCTGTTTCAAAAAAAGTCATGTCCGCATTAGATGCTGTAGGCAGTAAAATAACAGAATCAGCAGAGTTGATATTATTATTCGCAAAAATAGCCAAAGGACTTGAACAAATCAGCGCATCAGTATGTTCAATAGCAACATCAGCCATGAATGTATATGCCTCTGAGGATTTCGCAAATATGGAAATTCTTCAGCAGGATATGAGTAATTTATCAAAAACGCGCGAACAAATGCTTACAGTGATGCAAAGGATAGATAAAACCGTCGAACAAGAGGTAGCTCAGATGGTGCGTGTATTGCAACACCGAACTGAATCTTTGAAATTTGCTTCCCATTCTATCGTATAAGAGGATTCAAAAATGCCCAATAACATTAGCAACATAAACAATACAGCTCATAATAAGAATCTCGATAAAACAACGTTCGATGAACAACCTGGTTATGAAACAAGAGTATCTCAAAATAAAAAAATACTGCAAAGTTTTGTGCCTAATGATATTAAAAATGACACAAACACTAAATTTATTAGGCTGATTGATTCTGTCCGTGCTCTTTCTCCCGAACTACAATGTAAAGTATTAGATGGTCTTAATTACGCTAATAACACATTACATAATATAATTCAAAACGCTGGCATAGCGACAAAATCATCCTGTCAGTCTACCAAGTCAACAGAGAAAACCATAACATTTAACATTCTCGATATGTTAGATAATTTGACTATGAGACAACAGAACATTATGGAGGAATTTTTAAGAGTCTTTACATCAATGTACAATGCCTCTGCCAAGGCCGAGGCTAGCATGAGCATCCTTTTTGAAGATCTTGTCCAATTACAGAGTAAAGAAACAATTAACTCCTCTTGGGAAAATTTAGCTGGTGCTACAACGGGCGCAATTGTTAATGTTATTGGAGTTGGCGTAGTCGCGAATGCAGAATATAAAAAGCCCGCCGGTAAAATAGATGATGTTAATCCAAACCAAGGACAAAAAACAGATACACCGGAAGACCAACAGAAATTAAAGACAAATGAAGATGTGAAAAAGGCAAAAGCTAGACTTGCTGAAATAAATAATAAATTATCAGAAGATAAGAGTACTGAGAATGACCAAAATAAAATACCGTTAGAAGAATTAGAAAAAGAAAAAGACAGTATCAATAAGCAAATTGCAGATAAACAGCATATTGACAGTCATAATAAAAAATTTAGTCGTTATAATTCTCTTTCTAATTCTCATCATCTCTTTCAGGCTTTTGGCAGTACATTGCAATCAAGCGGAACTGTAGCTGCGGAATATACTCGTGCTGAAAAAGAGGTTGCGGAGCAAGCTAAAAATGTTTTGCATTCAGTTATGAGTAGCTATCTGGATCAAATTAATCGTGATGTTCAAGGAAGAGATCAGGCACTCAATTTATTACAGCAAATAATACAAACCATTATTGATACTGATAGTGCTATCGTTCAAGGCATTCGCTCATAAATTATTGCAATAATAGTTAATTATATTTAAGGAGGAATGACACATGATTAATAAAGATAATAATTTAAATATAGGTATTTTACGTCAGCAGAATGCAAACATTCCTCTTAAAGAGGCATCCTCGCAAAGTGAGGAGCCTCATCAACTGGAAAACAGCAAAAGCGAGGGTAATTTGTATAACAGCGCCAGTAAGGATAATAATATTGGCGCTATGCTCAAGAAAGATGTTGAAAAACTATCAACTTTAGTCAGTGAACGTAGCCAGCGAAATGAAGACTGGAAATGCCAGCATGACATACAACTCAACTTCGTTAAAAACATGCTCAGAAATTTCCCAACTGAGAACCTGTCAGAGAAAGGATCTGCGCTCTTACACGAAAGTTATTCGCTGATAAAAAAAGTTCTGCAGCTTACAGAAAATGTTAATACTATTGACGGAAAATTAAAGGATCCCGATAAAATATTGACCCTGCATAACTCTGTGAGAAAAACCCTGGCTAACGTTGCTCACAACACAACCGGGTCAAGTGCAATGGCAATGACCAAAGGAACCTTAACTCACGCTATCGCTTCTTTAGATAGTTCTGTGCCTGAAGATATTCAAGCCACAGAGATAAATAGTTCCCTTTTTTCTATGCTTATACAGAAACAAAAAAAAGCAATGTCAGGTAGTTCTACATCAAACAGTAATGCGCCCGAAGTGAGAAGTTCAGCAACCAGCAGCACTTTAACGGCCAGTAGTTCAAGCGAATTTAAAAGTGATAAATATATATGCAGTGATATTGCTGATTTGATGAGTGTGCTCGGTAGCGACTACCTCGAAATTTATGCGAATAGCGTTGAGATAATGAGCGCATACTGGCAGGACTTCAGTGAACATATCCAAAGCAATATGGGAAAATGGACTCACTCTAATAAAAAAGGCGATGCGATAATTTTTGATGTCAACGCATTTCAAAAGGCCTTGATGCATTTTTATTATATCGATAAATATCCTAATGGTGATTTCCACTATCATTACAATCCAGACTATGTTTTATACCCTCCGGCACCTGCTGACAAAATTGGTGTTCCATTGGAAGAAGCAGAAAAATGGTGCGCCGCTTTAGGACTTCCGGTAATTCCACCCGATCCCAAACACCGCACACCTTCTCCGATTGTCGAAGTTGAACCACAAGGTAGCGGTTTATATGTTATTATTCCCAACCCTCAGATTATTGACAGTATGAGTCAATCTTCAGATTCAATGGTGCACAGGGATAATAAAGGGAAGGAAAAAAATATATCTAAAGAATTCACCGGTTATGAAATAAGCACAGCTGAATACCAGGCATGGTTAGCGGGTTATAATGGGCAAGCAGAAAACATGAAAACCGATGTACAGGTTATCACGACTAAATACAGCACAGCCAACTCCACCTACGATACGATTATAAAATTATTATCGTCAACCATTACAGCATTATTTGATTCAGCGAAAGATTATTTACGTTTCTGATTAAGTAACGCCAAATATTATAGTCCACTATCTGGTCTCGTAAAATGGGACCAGCGTTTCATATTATTAAGCATCAGCTTTCATTCATTTCTTCATCACAATCTTACAAAATGAGCGTTTTTTGATAGAGCAATTCTGCCAATACTTTATTTTATATTGATCAAATTAATACTATGAATAGAGAAAACGGAAGGAGCGTTCTATGCAACTGCAACATGGAAAAAATAATACACAACAATATATATTTGGCGACTTTGTATTAAAAAACAATGGAATATTATTATTCAAAAACAAAGAATATCATATTCCCCCAAAAGAACTTGGCGTTATTATTCTATTACTTAATGCTGACGGTGAAATTGTTAGCAAAGAAGAGATTATTGATAAGGTCTGGAGCGCAAGTGTTGCCAGTGATGAATCTTTAACACGGTGTATTTATGCATTGCGCAAACTTTTGCATGAGAATAAACAGTGTAAGTATATCGAAACGGTCTATGGTCGTGGATACCGTTTTACTGTACCCATTGTGATTGTAACCGATAATGAACCGGTAAAATCGACTACCACTCTTGCTGTTTTTCCATTTCGTACTGAAGGTTCGATCAATGTTCTAAAACTGCATTACGAACTTGTGCAGGGCCTTTCAAAATATGCTTTTTGTGGTTTAGATATTTTACCTGCCTCGGTAACGAATGAGGCAAGCGATTTTTCTACTATCCATCAGTTTATTAATAAAACAGGCCCAGAATATTACATTATGGGTCAGGTCGTTCACTATGGTAAAAACTGGCGTTTATTTATTGAATTAATTCATGCCAGAACGCATAAGTTGATTGATCATCAAAGTATTGATTTTAACCCCGACAATCCTCTTTCCGTATTATTATCACAAGTAATTAATATTCTTATTGAAAAAATACCCAATATTAATTTTAAATCTATTAATACACAACAAATGCCATCTCTGGATTCTGCTGTTATGTATATGAATGGCAGAATGGAAATGTATCGTTATACACCAGAGAGTTTGAAACGAGCATTAGTAATATTTAGAGATTGTGTGAGTACGCAACCGCAAAATACCTTGCCCTACTGTTGCCTGGCGGAATGCCATATATCATTAGCACTCCTTGGACTCAGTGAACAAAAACAAGCAATAACTACGGCAGTAACCTCCATTGAAAAGGCTCTTGAAATTAACCCTTCAAATTCTCAGGCATTGGGTTTACTGGGTTTAATCAGTGGGCTAAAAGATGAACATTCAGTGTCTAATGTGCTATTTAAGCAAGCACATTTACTCAAACCTAATTCGCCAGACGTTTATTATTATCAGTCTCTGCTATGCTTTTTGAACGGTGACCTTGCAAGAGCATTTAATCTAATAGAAAAAAGCATTGCTCTTGAACCCAATAAAATCGGCATAAGCATTCTTAAATTAATTATACTTTATTACACATCCCCCCTCGATAACGCGATATCTTTTGCATTAAATCTTAACAGTCAAAACACCTGTAATAATCCAATTATTACCTC
Organism: Escherichia sp. 94.0001; assembly: GCF_013369155.2. Taxonomy (NCBI): domain Bacteria; kingdom Pseudomonadati; phylum Pseudomonadota; class Gammaproteobacteria; order Enterobacterales; family Enterobacteriaceae; genus Escherichia; species Escherichia sp. 94.0001. The sequence continues at coordinate 50,044 of NZ_JABWMS020000030.1, forward strand.
TATTCTGGCTATGTCATGGCACTGAAAGGACATAATGACAAAGCCAAAAGTTTATTGCTTAAACTTGAGCCTGAACATGGTCTTGATTACAGCTGTGTTAACTCGCTTTATACGAAGTTTCTGATCTATGGCGCATCTATAAAAAATGACATTATGAAGTTGTTGGCTAGTATTAACACCAACAAAATAAATGGTGTGATTTTGCCATTAATTTACACTGTTTATGGTAAAAAAGAATATGAAAAGCGCTGGCAACAATTAGTTAAAGACAATGATTTATGGTCAAATGTTTTGCTTCACGACCCTCGTTTGCTCAATGTAAAAAATGAATTTAATACTATCAGTGCGATGCGTACTTCTGCGTAAGAACGAAGAGAAATTGCCCTGCTGATGCAGGGCAATTTAGTAGTTATTTCGTTAAAAATATCTCACACACAAACCAGAAGACTTTCCTGATCCTGGTGTTGATATACCAGTTTCAGGATCGAATTTCTCGTGAACCCCTATAAGTACAGTACTTGTCCAGTAATCCGTACTGCTAAATGTACTGCCATAAGCTTTCAAATTACCATATTCTCCCCACAACGTTCCTACTTTTCGTGGAACTACACCACTACTTGGTCGCTGCGCTAATTCTAAAGATGACGCCACTTGTCCATAGCTATTGCATGATGCATTTATAATATCCCAAGTGTTATTACTGGCAGCACCTAAACTAGTAAACCATTTTTTCATCTTGAATTTGAATACAACATTATTCCCTTTACCGTCTTTTGGTTTCCCGGTAATAGTGATTTCACTATTTAGGGGCAGACTTATTGTGACTTCTCCATTATTGTTAACATTAATACCATAGATGCCTGCCGTCCAATCATAATCTGTATTCTTCATATTATGGGTTAATACTAAGGTGAATTTAGCCCCATCAAATCCTGTTTCAGGAAAACCATCTGCCGCCCTGAATATTGCACCATTCACACTCAGTGAATCGACTGCCACAAAAGGAAGGATGGTATAGGAAGGTTGCCCGTTTACACGCCAACCGTTAATCTGCAGAAATGAATTTAAGTTCTCTCCTTCTTTGTAGGCCATATAGGTACGCTCATATATGCCATCACCCAAATATATCCATTTAGCCCCTTCTTTCTTCTCCACATTTTGTAAGTACACTGCATTATCCAGCAAATCCAGACCGTTATCCAACGGGTTACCAAAATCATCAGCTAATAAAACACTGACAGGTAAATCCGCCCCAACAACCACAACATCATCTCTTATACGAAGCTGTGAACCATGCGGACTCGCTTCACCCGGTTTAATAGTATAATTATTTGAATAATTGGCATCGCTCCAACCAACCATCTTCAGTTGAGCATTCAAATACACTTCCGCGAAATGCGCCATATACTGTCTTTGATATTGCCCATTGCCGTTGTATATCCAATTATTACCCTGGATAGGATCTGCATTCCTGACTTTTACGTTTTCCTCATTAAGCTGAGCGACACCATCAGTAATAAAGTTACCCTGAGCATCACTAAGTACAACAGTCACCGTTATGCTCTCCCCAGCGATATATACCGTTTTGTCCGTGATAATCGTGGACTGAGTTTTTGCTGCTGCACCTGGTTGTATCCCGTATAGCGCGGAATTAATCTCCGTTGCCCATGTTTTTAATTTCAGACTGGCAACCAAATTTTTCTCGGCAAACCATGCTGTCCAGATCATGGTATATTCACCATTATTCTGTTCGACCCATTGCATCGAATCGGGGACTGCGCCGCCCACCGTAAAATTATCGATATATGATTCGATAACTCCTGATGTCAGCCCTAAAGCCGGGTTACCAAACTCATCCCGCAACGTTACTGTGACAGTTAATGACTCCCCGGCGATATATGTCGTTTTATCTGTCCTGATGGCTGAATTTGTTTGCACCGGAGCACCACTGTGGATGGAATAACTCTCTGATTGTTTACTGCTGCCCCACTCAGGCAAAGTCAACGTCGCGTGGTGAGAGTCTCCCGCCATTTGCGCCGACCATGTAGCAGTATAAACACCGGCGGTTTCAGACCATCCTCCTGAACGTACGGCTCCTTCCACTATTACGTTATCACCAGACAGTAAGGACTCGCCCCCTTCAACCAGGTTACCGTGCGCGTCTTTCAGCGTCACGGCGACGGTTATAGTGTCGCCAGCGGTGTAGGCGTTTTTATCCGTAGCGATAGTTGATGTGGCTTGCGCCGGAGAACCGGACTGTATGTCATAGCGATCTGACGTTACACCATCACTCCACGTCTGCAATTGCAGGTTGGCGTGCTGATTGGTACTGGCAATCGTCGCCATACGGGTTGTGGTATACACGCCACCTGATTCAACCCAGCTTCCCGTTTCTGACGGGTCGGTGCCAGCCACCGTAAGCACACCATTAGCTGCTAACTGTGAAGCTGCACCGGTTACCAGATTATCGAACACATCCCGGAGCGTTACCGTGATGGTGATTGTCTCTCCAACCGTATAGTTCGACTTATTTGTTTCAACGGTTGAAGTGAGCTGCGATGCATCACCCGGTACAAAGGTGACGTTCTGGCTCAGGCTGCTGCTGTTGATGCTGGCGGTGACCGCACTGGTGCCCGCCGTCTGGCTGGTGACACTGATCTCCACCGTGCCGTCCGGCCCGGTGATAACCGTCGCGGCAACCGCTGCCCCGTTGTCCGCTGAGACGCTGACCGTCTGTCCGGCCAGTGCATTGCCGAACGCGTCGGTGACTTTCACCCGCAGCGTGTTCGCCATCGCACCATCTGCCACTGAGCCGTCCTTAATGACCACC
>NZ_JABWMS020000288.1:0-296 GCF_013369155.2 Escherichia sp. 94.0001
GAAATTCTTCGTCTGTTTCTACTGGTATTGGCACAAACCTGACTCCAATTTGAGCGAGGCTATGTGCCATCCCGATACTCGTTCTTAATTCAACAGAAGATGCTTTGTGCATACAGTCCCTCGTTTATTATTTATCTCTTCAGCCAGCCGCTGTGCTTTCAGTGGATTTCGGATAACAGAAAGGCCGGGAAATACCCAGCCTCGCTTTGTAACTGAGTAGACGAAAGTGATCGCGCCTACCCGGATATTATCGTGAGGATGCTTCATCGCCATTGCTCCCCAAATACAAAACCAAT
>NZ_JABWMS020000289.1:0-295 GCF_013369155.2 Escherichia sp. 94.0001
TTTCGGTGTATGACGACCAGAGCGTTTTGTTCTGCAGCTGGTCTGTGGTGCTGTCCGGCGTCATCCTGCGCATCCGGATATTAAACGGGCGCGGCGGCAGGTTATCCACCACCACCGAGGCCAGATACTGCGAGGTGGTTTTGCCCTTAATGGTGATGTCTTTTTCCGTCACCCAGCCACCGTTACGCTGTATCTGAACCAGCAGGCGGACTTCCGACGGATTCCGGTCCCCCTTTGAAGTGGTTTCCACCAGTGCCTGCACACCGAAGGTAAAGCGCAGACGGTCGATGTTTGC
>NZ_JABWMS020000290.1:0-295 GCF_013369155.2 Escherichia sp. 94.0001
ACCTTCAGTCTCAGTATCAGACCGGGGATATCAGTGAGGATTTTTACAGACAGGCGCTGGCGCAGAATGCACAGTATCTGAGTGAACGTCTGAAAGAGCAGGAAGCCTTTTATGCCGAATCGGATGTGCAGCGTGCGGACTGGCAGAAAGGGCTGCAGGAGGGATTCAGTAACTGGGTGGACAATGCATCCGATTACGCCTCTCAGGCAGCACAGCTGGCAACGGAGGGGATTTCAGGACTGGTGAATAACATCACGGAGATGCTGAACGGAAACAAAGTGGAATGGCGCAACTG
>NZ_JABWMS020000291.1:0-293 GCF_013369155.2 Escherichia sp. 94.0001
ACGATGGCTGGGTGGAAATCGACAACAACATCGCTGAAAATGCCCTGCGGGCGGTAAGTCTGGGTCGTAAAAACTTCCTGTTCTTCGGCTCTGGCCATGGTGGTGAGCGGGGAGCGCTACTGTACAGCCTGATAGGGACGTGCAAACTGAATGACGTGGATCCAGAAAGTTACCTTCGCCATGTGCTTGGCGTCATAGCAGACTGGCCGGTCAACCGGGTCAGCGAACTGCTTCCGTGGCGCATAGCACTGCCAGCTGAATAACACATCCCCGTCAATACGGCCCTCGCTGTA
>NZ_JABWMS020000292.1:0-293 GCF_013369155.2 Escherichia sp. 94.0001
TGCAGCTGCTGGACAAAGTCTCTCCGTCCCAGTGGGTGGCAATAGGTGTGCTGGGAAGTCTGCTGTTTGGCCTGCTGACGTATCTGACAAATCTTTATTTCAAGATTAAAGAAGATAAGCGTAAGGCTGCGAGAGGTGAATAATGTCGCCGTCATTACGCAAGGCTGTTGCAGCTGCTATTGGTGGTGGGGCTGTTGCCATAGCGTCTGTGCTCATCACTGGTCCAGGTGGTAACGATGGTCTGGAAGGTGTCAGCTACATACCATACAAAGATATCGTTGGCGTATGGACTG
>NZ_JABWMS020000293.1:0-292 GCF_013369155.2 Escherichia sp. 94.0001
ACCGCTCGGTTCGTAGCCGAGTACTCTATCCAGCTGAGCTACGGATGCATCGGGAGAAATTACTTTACTGCTGATATTGATACCGCTACTAAAGCCATATCAAATAAGAGATGGTGCATCCGTGAGGATTACTCGCCTTGCGGCTCGCCCTTCGGGCCGTTGCTAAAGCAACGTTATCCTTCCTGGTGCCTGCGGTTAATTCCGCTACCTCTTCGATATCTTCATTGCTGAAGATTTCGGAGAATATGGTGCATCCGGGAGGATTCGAACCTCCGACCGCTCGGTTCGTAGC
>NZ_JABWMS020000294.1:0-291 GCF_013369155.2 Escherichia sp. 94.0001
CTGGCAGTTCCCTACTCTCGCATGGGGAGACCCCACACTACCATCGGCGCTACGGCGTTTCACTTCTGAGTTCGGCATGGGGTCAGGTGGGACCACCGCGCTACTGCCGCCAGACAAATTCTTTTCTAATCTGCCGAACTTTAACCTAAAAAGTGGTGCTGATACCCAGAGTCGAACTGGGGACCTCACCCTTACCAAGGGTGCGCTCTACCAACTGAGCCATATCAGCACGCTTAATTTGATGCCTGGCAGTTCCCTACTCTCGCATGGGGAGACCCCACACTACCATCG
>NZ_JABWMS020000295.1:0-291 GCF_013369155.2 Escherichia sp. 94.0001
CAACCCATAATCCGCGATTTACTCTCGCTGTGCTGACCATGTCTTTATCCAGCCATTCATCCAGTATTAATGCAAAGTCTCTTACTTCCAGCTCTTTTAATGGGTGGTTTCCCAGGCGGGAAACCAGGAATGCAGCCATTCGCGCTTTTTCTTTGTGGGTTGTAGCTGCAATATCTCCATTTTTCAGTCGTGTGTCCTGTATTTTCAGATATCGATCAACCCATGCCTTTAATCTGATACCCCGACGTTTTGTTGCTGACGGACTTTCATCAATTTTGCGCATGAAATATT
>NZ_JABWMS020000296.1:0-285 GCF_013369155.2 Escherichia sp. 94.0001
TCTGGAAAGATGAAGCCCCAGGAGATATTTCTATCAACCCTGGGGCTGCCACTCCGAACCTCAACAACTCGGATGGTAGTCCCTTCTTCGCATGGAGGCAATATAAACATACTGACGAAATATGCCCTTGTGGCGGTCATAGTGCTGTGTTTGACAGTGCTGGGATTTACGCTTCTGGTCGGCGACTCGCTGTGTGAGTTTACCGTAAAGGAACGTAATATTGAGTTCAGGGCTGTTCTCGCTTACGAACCGAAGAAGTAGCCGTTGTGCGGGGAGTAATCCCCG
>NZ_JABWMS020000297.1:0-284 GCF_013369155.2 Escherichia sp. 94.0001
GGAGACTTTCGATAGTCGCATTAGCATCAGCAAGCTCCTTTGTGTATCTGGCGTCGAGTTCTGCTACATCACGTTGACGCTTCTGCATGTCAGCGATGATGGATGTGGCTTTGTCGCGCTGGTCTTTGTAGGCGATGGCGTTATCACGGTAATGATTAACAGCCCATGACAGGCAGAGGATGATGCAAATAACCAGAGCGGAGATAATCGCGGTTACCCTGCTCATTGCTGCCCCCACAAACAGACTTCACGCTCAATCTCGCGGCGAGTCATCAGCCCTTTCC
>NZ_JABWMS020000031.1:0-52052 GCF_013369155.2 Escherichia sp. 94.0001
CCCGTTTTATTACATAACTGAAGAAAGCATTGCATTCCGGGAGCGTCCATATATGTTACCTCGCGCCCGACCCGGTAGCCGTAAGGGATAAGCCGAGGGCACCGCGCAGCGGCGATTTTGTTCGCCAGAGCCCGGGGGTGCAGGGGGCGGCGGCGACTGGTCGCCCCCTGCGCGCTCCTTGCGCTAGTGATTATATGAAGCAATGCACATGACAGGAGCGCAACAGGATGAGAGACTGAAATATTCTCGTTATTTTCGGATCTGATGACGTTAATTAATTTTAAAATATCATCTTAAATACGCCAGTCACCACCAGTAGTCCAATCAGGAAAATAATCAATACAGCCCAGAGTATAATTTTCATTGGCGTTCCTTTATTTGTGAGTGTCGAATAAGTATAGGAAAAAAAGAAGCCCTTTGCCGTTACTCATAAGTGATTAAGATAAATTGGAGAATATCATTCACTTACTGTATATTTTTCTGAATATGTCGTTTTATTGCCACTGATGTATTGCCACGCGAAACTAAAAAATATATTGCATCACACGGTAATCTCCGCGCACCTTTTCTTACCTGACTATTCCTCCATGAATCGTGATTCCTTTTACCCAGCCATCGCCTGTTTTCCTCTGTTACTGATGCTGGCCGGGTGTGCGCCTATGCATGAAACCCGCCAGGCGTTAAGCCAGCAAACACCCGCTGCGCAAGTTGACACCGCATTACCCACGGCGCTGAAAAATGGTTGGCCAGACAGCCAATGGTGGCTGGAGTATCACGATAATCAACTTACTTCATTAATTAACAATGCACTGCAGAACGCACCGGATATGCAGGTGGCTGAACAACGCATTCAGCTGGCTGAAGCCCAGGCGAAGGCAGTTGCCACTCAGGATGGCCCTCAGATCGATTTTTCTGCGGATATGGAGCGGCAAAAAATGTCGGCAGAAGGGCTAATGGGGCCGTTTGCTCTGAACGATCCTGCCGCAGGTACGACCGGTCCGTGGTACACCAATGGTACTTTTGGCTTAACGGCGGGCTGGCATCTTGATATTTGGGGAAAGAATCGGGCGGAGGTTACTGCTCGCCTCGGTACGGTTAAAGCACGGGCGGCGGAACGCGAGCAAACCCGCCAATTGCTGGCTGGCAGCGTAGCCCGCCTGTACTGGGAGTGGCAAACCCAGGCAGCGTTAAACACTGTTTTGCAGCAAATCGAAAAAGAGCAGAACACCATTATCGCGACCGATCGCCAGCTATATCAGAACGGGATTACTTCTTCAGTTGAAGGTGTGGAAACCGATATTAATGCCAGCAAGACCCGGCAGCAGCTCAACGATGTCGTGGGAAAAATGAAAATTATTGAGGCACGGTTAAGCGCACTTACAAATCACCAGACAAAGGCATTGAAGCTTAAACCGGTTGAGTTGCCGAAAGTGGCAAGTCAGCTTCCTGATGAACTGGGGTATTCATTGCTGGCACGGCGGGCAGATTTGCAGGCAGCGCATTGGTACGTTGAGTCATCGTTAAGCACCATTGATGCGGCAAAAGCGGCATTTTATCCTGACATCAACCTGATGGCCTTCCTGCAACAGGATGCGTTGCACTTAAGCGATTTGTTCCGTCATTCCGCGCAGCAAATGGGCGTTACGGCAGGCCTGACGCTACCCATTTTCGATAGTGGTCGTCTTAACGCCAACCTCGATATTGCAAAAGCCGAAAGCAACTTGTCTATCGCCAGCTACAACAAAGCGGTGGTTGAAGCGGTGAATGACGTGGCGCGGGCAGCCAGTCAGGTTCAGACGCTGGCGGAGAAAAACCAGCATCAGGCGCAAATTGAGCGCGATGCCTTGCGTGTGGTAGGTCTTGCGCAGGCCCGCTTTAACGCGGGTATCATTGCTGGTTCCCGCGTCAGCGAAGCCAGGATCCCGGCGCTGCGTGAGCGGGCCAATGGCCTGTTATTGCAAGGGCAGTGGCTGGATGCCTCCATTCAACTCACTGGTGCGTTGGGCGGGGGTTACAAACGCTGATGATATACGCCTTCTATACTTAACGTTTATACAGCGTTAAGTGGAGAACTCGATGGCACAGGTCGCGATTATTACCGCTTCCGATTCGGGGATCGGCAAAGAGTGCGCGTTATTACTGGCGCAGCAGGGTTTTGATATTGGTATTACCTGGCACTCAGATGAAGAAGGGGCAAAAGATACCGCGCGTGAGGTGGTTAGCCACGGCGTACGTGCGGAGATGGTGCAGTTGGATCTCGGTAAACTGCCAGAGGGGGCAATGGCGCTGGAGAAACTTATTCAACGGCTGGGGCGCATCGATGTGCTCGTGAATAATGCGGGCACAATGACCAAAGCGCCGTTTCTTGATATGGCTTTCGATGAGTGGCGCAAGATTTTTACCGTTGATGTCGATGGTGCATTTTTATGCTCGCAAATTGCGGCCCGTCAGATGGTGAAACAAGGGCAGGGCGGTCGCATCATCAACATTACGTCGGTACATGAACATACGCCGCTGCCGGATGCCAGCGCCTATACAGCAGCTAAACATGCACTCGGTGGGCTAACCAAAGCGATGGCGCTTGAGCTGGTCAGGCATCAGATTTTGGTGAATGCAGTCGCGCCTGGGGCTATCGCCACACCAATGAATGGTATGGATGACGGCGACGTGAAGCCCGACGCGGAGCCTTCGATTCCCCTGCGGCGTTTCGGCGCAACGCATGAGATTGCCAGCCTGGTGGCGTGGTTATGCTCTGAAGGCGCAAATTACACCACCGGGCAGTCGTTAATTGTCGATGGTGGCTTTATGCTGGTGAATCCGCAGTTCAACCCAGAATAGCACAGTGAGGTGCGTGGTTGTTTCAATGGGTAATATTTGGTAGGCATGATAAGACGCGTAAGCGTCGCATCAGGCATGGTGCGACGGATGTCGGATGCGGCGCAAACGCCTTATTCTAGGCAATGGTTTTACGCCTGATCATCCGGCTTTTTCTTCCCGCGCCGTTTCAGCCACCAGCGCACGCCAACCACCAGAACCACGACCAGAATCAACCAGACCCAGTGCTTCAAATGCTGGTCGAGATTGTGCAACCACGGCGCAATCACCTGACCACCAGCATAACCGATAGTGGTAAAAATCAACGCCCAGGCAAATGCGCCGAGAATATTCAGCGGCAGAAAGATTTTCGGCGGCAGCTGGCTGGCACCAATCAGCGTCGGGCCAATGACCCGAAAGCCATACATAAAACGCGTACCAATGACAAACAGATACGGATGGCGCTGGATAAGTTTCTGCGCCCGCTCAATTTTATCCTGATGCTTAGAGAAACGGCGTAACAGCTTGCCACCAAACCGCCGCCCGCACAGATAAAGCACCTGGTCGCCAATCATGCCGCCAAGCGCTACAGAAAGTACCACCAGCGGGAACTTTAATAACCCCTGATGTGCCGCAACGCCTCCCAGCAACGTCACGGTTTCACCTTCCGCCAGGCTACCGAGCACCAGCGCGGCATAACCATATTGTGAGATGAGTGTATTGAGATCCATAGGCCCGTCTGTCTCCCTTTGGTTGCTTGTAAGCATACACCCTGTGAATCATTAACGCTGAAAAAGGACGCTCATCAGACGGTGCAAATTCTATGAATGCACAAAAAATAATCACAAGCTGACTTATACTTGAACTGTCAGGTTCATGAACTCACAACAAGGGGGCGGTATGAGCCATGTCTGGGGACTGTTTTCCCATCCCGATCGTGAAATGCAGGTGATTAATCGCGAAAACGAAACGATTTCTCATCACTACACCCACCACGTTTTGCTGATGGCGGCAATTCCGGTGATTTGCGCCTTCATTGGCACCACGCAAATTGGCTGGAATTTTGGCGATGGCACTATCCTGAAGTTATCCTGGTTCACCGGACTGGCGCTGGCCGTCTTGTTTTATGGCGTTATGCTGGCTGGGGTCGCGGTGATGGGGCGGGTCATTTGGTGGATGGCACGCAATTACCCGCAGCGTCCGTCGCTTGCGCACTGTATGGTCTTCGCGGGCTACGTTGCGACGCCGCTGTTTTTAAGCGGTCTGGTGGCGCTTTACCCGCTGGTCTGGTTGTGTGCGCTGGTCGGCACGGTGGCGCTGTTTTACACCGGCTACCTGCTTTACCTCGGTATTCCAAGCTTCCTGAATATCAACAAAGAGGAAGGCCTTAGCTTCTCCAGTTCGACGCTGGCGATTGGCGTGCTGGTACTGGAAGTGCTGCTCGCCCTTACCGTTATACTATGGGGCTACGGTTATCGTTTGTTCTAGAAAGTTCTTTTGTGTTGCATTGCTGGCGTAAATGTCAGCAATGCAGCATTTCCTCACGATTCTTCTTTGACGATCGCACTTTTTGCTCGTTATGATGGCGTCGCTAGCCTTAGTAAATCCTTACTCCGGCGGTGCGCAACCCGTGCGCGTGAACCACTATCTGAATGCTCATCATGCCGAAATTTCGAGTTTCTATATTTAGCCTGGCCCTGATGCTGGCTGTGCCTTTTGCACCGCAGGCCGTTGCGAAAACGGCAGCCGCTACCACCGCTTCACAGCCGGAAATTGCCTCCGGTAGCGCGATGATTGTTGATCTGAATACCAACAAAGTGATCTATTCGAACCACCCGGATTTGGTGCGTCCGATTGCGTCTATCAGTAAATTAATGACCGCGATGGTTGTGCTGGATGCACGATTGCCGCTGGATGAAAAACTAAAAGTGGATATCAGCCAGACGCCGGAGATGAAAGGGGTCTATTCGCGCGTACGACTGAACAGCGAAATCAGCCGTAAAGAGATGCTGTTGCTGGCGCTGATGTCTTCAGAAAACCGCGCGGCGGCAAGCCTTGCGCACCATTATCCCGGTGGTTACAAAGCATTTATTAAGGCGATGAATGCGAAAGCGAAATCGCTCGGAATGAACAACACGCGCTTTGTTGAACCGACCGGATTGTCGGTGCATAACGTTTCAACCGCTCGTGATTTAACCAAACTGCTCATTGCCAGCAAACAATATCCGTTGATCGGGCAGTTAAGTACTACCCGGGAAGATATGGCAACCTTCTCTAACCCGACGTATACGCTGCCGTTCCGCAATACTAATCATCTGGTGTATCGCGATAACTGGAATATTCAGTTAACCAAAACCGGCTTTACCAATGCGGCGGGCCATTGTCTGGTGATGCGCACGGTTATCAATAATAAACCGGTAGCGTTGGTGGTAATGGACGCGTTTGGCAAATATACCCATTTTGCCGATGCCAGCCGCCTGCGTACCTGGATTGAAACCGGTAAAGTGATGCCTGTTCCGGCAGCAGCGTTGAGCTATAAAAAACAAAAAGCCGCCCAGATGGCGGCGGCGGGGCAGACGGCGCAGAACGATTAAGGGTAGGCAGGATAAGGCGTTTACGCCGCATCCGGCATTCGGAGCACAATGCCTGATGCGATGCTTGCGCATCTTATCAGGCCTACAAACGTGACGCGTCCGTAGGCAGGATAAGGCGTTCACGCCGCATCCGGCATTCGGAGCACGATGCCTGATGCGATGCTTACGCATCTTATCAGGCCTACGTCTGCATCAGGCATCCAGCCGTATTTACTCCACTTCCTGCCAGTTTTTCCGCTTACTGGTTTTACCGATCCCCGGATTCATGCTGTTGGTCGGATCGTTCTCGCGATAAAACTTCTGCAACGTCTCCGGTGCTTTATACAAATGACCGACGTTATGCTCGGCAGGGTATTGCGCGCCGCGCTGCTGTAGCAGTTCCAGCATCTGTTCTTTCAACGCATGCACATCCACGCCTTTTTTAACGATGTAATCCTGATGGAAGACATAGCACATAAAATGGCCGTAATAGAGCTTGTGCACCAGCTGGCAGTCGATCTCCGGCGGTAAATGCTCATACCACTCGGTGTCGTTACGCCGCAGAGCGATATCCAGCGCCAGAATGTCTTCGACTTCATCGGAATGCACGGCCTGATAACGAATTGCTGCGCCCGCAGCGGCGAAACGGTGTAAAAACGCTTTGCTGCCTTCCTCCGGCGTACAGACAAAGAAATCGCCCTCGGCCTGTTTGAAATAATCCACCAGCCACGATTTTGCTTCACCGACGCCATCGCCCGCCATTTTTAACAGCAGATGATGCTCGTATTTATCGCGCCAGCTTTTCATACGCGGTGGTAAATGGCTGGGGAACAGGTGACCGAATTTTTGCATCGCACGGTCGGTAAAATGCGGACGGAAGAATTTCACTTTCTCCAGCATCGCATCGGTGCGTCCCTTGAGATTAAAGAAGAACGGCATCTTGTCGGTGCCTAACTTATCAATCATCAGGAAGGTGTCTTTGCCGTATTTTTCCGCAATATCGTAGATATCCCGGTGCATATATTCCCCGGCAACTGGCAGATTTTCGAAATTAGCCAGAATATGACGGCGGATTTCGGTCAGTACTTCCGGCTGGTTGGTGCCGATATAAAACACCTGCTGATTTTTTTCTGCTTCGAAGGTATCAAGACGTACCGCAAAGACGGCCAGTTTACCGGCGCAACCGGAGGATTCAAACAGGCGATCCGGGTCGGCGTTATAACGTGCGGGTGTGTCGGCTTCAATATCACGAACGCGGTGGACATAGTCATAATCGTGGGCGTGACGACCATCGTGGCGCACATCGTCATCTTTGATGCGATCGTCATCCAGCTTGCTAAGGATCTGCTCCGGCGTTTCGCCGAGATCAATCCCCAGATGGTTCACCAGCGTCAGTTTGCCGTCTTCATTTATACGCGCGAATAACGACATTTCGGTATACGCCGGGCCACGCTGCACCAGCGAGCCGCCGGAGTTGTTACAAATACCGCCGATGACCGATGCGCCTATACACGATGAGCCAATCACCGAGTGCGGTTCGCGTCCCAGCGGTTTGAGGGCTTTTTCCAGCGAATAAAGCGTGGTGCCCGGATAGGCCAGCACCTGTTCGCCCTTGCCAAGAACGTGCAGCTTGTCGAGACGCAGGGTGCTGATGATCACGATATCGCGATCATAGTCGTTACCGTTTGGCGTCGAGCCTTCGGTCAGACCTGTATTGGCAGCCTGCATCAGAATAATTTTGTCGGCGGTGACGCAGGCTTTCAGCACCCGCCACAATTCCAGTAGTGAGCCAGGGAAAACGACAGCCAGCGCGTCGCCTTGACCAGAACGGAAGCCCTTGCGATAGCGGGCCGTTTTTGCGGGATCGGTGAGCAGGTGTGAATGACCGACCAGACGGGCAAGTTCATTCAAAAAGGCTTTATTATCAGTTGTTGTCATGGAAGACATTTTCCACTCCTTGTGGTGGCGAAAAAATATCACAAACTAGCATAGCGCCTTGTATGACAATTCAGCGAGTGAATATTTTGAAAATTCAGACAATAAACTGAGCATTCTTTTTCTCTCTCCATCATGCTTATGGCAAACTACGGTTTTTGCACCATTTTCGCTGCCTCGTCGGGCAACAGAGGAAGAATAATCCATATGAAATGGCTATGTTCAGTAGGTATCGCGGTGAGTCTGGCCCTGCAACCAGCACTGGCGGATGATTTATTCGGTAACCATCCATTAACGCCTGAAGCGCGTGATGCGTTCGTCACCGAACTGCTCAAGAAAATGACAGTTGATGAGAAAATTGGTCAGCTGCGCTTAATCAGCGTCGGCCCGGATAATCCGAAAGAGGCGATCCGCGAGATGATCAAAGACGGGCAGGTTGGGGCGATTTTCAACACCGTAACCCGTCAGGATATCCGCGCCATGCAGGATCAGGTGATGGAATTAAGCCGCCTGAAAATTCCTCTTTTCTTTGCTTACGACGTGCTGCACGGTCAGCGCACGGTGTTCCCGATTAGCCTCGGTCTGGCCTCGTCTTTTAACCTCGATGCGGTGAAAACGGTCGGACGTGTCTCTGCTTATGAAGCGGCAGATGATGGCCTGAACATGACCTGGGCACCGATGGTCGATGTCTCGCGCGATCCGCGCTGGGGACGTGCTTCCGAAGGTTTTGGGGAAGATACGTATCTCACTTCGATTATGGGTAAGACTATGGTGGAAGCGATGCAGGGTAAAAGCCCGGCAGATCGCTACTCGGTGATGACCAGCGTCAAACACTTTGCCGCTTACGGCGCGGTAGAAGGTGGTAAAGAGTACAACACCGTCGATATGAGTCCGCAGCGCCTGTTTAACGACTATATGCCGCCGTACAAAGCGGGGCTGGATGCAGGCAGCGGTGCGGTAATGGTGGCGCTGAACTCGCTGAATGGCACGCCAGCAACTTCCGACTCCTGGCTGCTGAAAGATGTGCTGCGCGATCAGTGGGGCTTTAAAGGCATTACCGTTTCCGATCATGGCGCAATCAAAGAGCTGATTAAACATGGCACGGCGGCAGACCCGGAAGATGCGGTGCGCGTGGCGCTGAAATCCGGCATCAACATGAGTATGAGCGACGAGTACTACTCGAAGTATCTGCCTGGTTTGATCAAATCCGGCAAAGTGACGATGGAAGAGCTGGATGACGCTGCCCGTCATGTACTGAACGTGAAATATGATATGGGGTTGTTTAACGACCCGTACAGCCATCTCGGTCCGAAAGAGTCTGACCCGGTGGATACCAATGCCGAAAGCCGCCTGCACCGCAAAGAAGCGCGTGAAGTGGCACGCGAAAGCCTGGTGTTGCTGAAAAACCGTCTCGAAACGTTACCGCTGAAAAAATCAGCCACCATTGCGGTGGTTGGGCCACTGGCGGACAGCAAACGTGACGTGATGGGCAGCTGGTCCGCAGCCGGTGTTGCCGATCAATCCGTGACCGTACTGACCGGGATTAAAAATGCCGTCGGTGAAAACGGTAAAGTGCTGTACGCCAAAGGGGCGAACGTTACCAGTGACAAAGGCATTATCGATTTCCTGAATCAGTATGAAGAGGCGGTCAAAGTCGATCCGCGTTCGCCGCAAGAGATGATTGATGAAGCGGTGCAAACCGCGAAACAATCTGATGTGGTGGTGGCTGTGGTCGGTGAAGCTCAGGGGATGGCGCACGAGGCTTCCAGCCGTACCGATATTACTATTCCGCAAAGCCAACGTGACTTGATTGCGGCGTTGAAAGCCACCGGTAAACCGCTGGTGCTGGTGCTGATGAACGGACGTCCACTGGCGCTGGTGAAAGAAGATCAGCAGGCTGATGCGATTCTGGAAACCTGGTTTGCGGGGACTGAAGGCGGTAATGCGATTGCCGATGTGTTGTTTGGCGATTACAACCCGTCGGGCAAGCTGCCGATGTCCTTCCCGCGTTCTGTCGGGCAGATCCCGGTGTACTACAGCCATCTGAATACCGGTCGGCCGTATAATGCCGACAAGCCGAACAAATACACTTCGCGTTATTTTGATGAAGCTAACGGGGCGCTGTATCCGTTCGGCTATGGTCTGAGCTATACCACCTTCACCGTCTCTGATGTGAAACTTTCTGCGCCGACCATGAAGCGTGACGGCAAAGTGACCGCCAGTGTGCAGGTGACGAACACCGGTAAGCGCGAAGGGGCGACGGTAGTGCAGATGTACTTGCAGGATGTGACGGCTTCCATGAGTCGCCCGGTGAAGCAGCTGAAAGGCTTTGAGAAAATCACCCTGAAACCGGGCGAAACTCAGACCGTCAGCTTCCCGATTGATATCGAGGCGCTGAAGTTCTGGAATCAACAGATGAAATATGACGCCGAGCCTGGCAAGTTCAATGTCTTTATCGGCACTGATTCCGCACGCGTTAAGAAAGGCGAGTTTGAGTTGCTGTAATGCTTTAGTAAGGGCGCGACGTCTGCGCCCTTTGCCTGATGCGTTGCGCTTATCAGGCCTTCAGGGGTTTTTAACCTCTTGAATTTTCGCTGTTTGTAGGCCGGATAAGGCGTTTACGCCGCATCCGGCAAGAAACGCCGGGCAAAATATGCCCTTTAAGTATTTATCTGATTCTGCAACTGAATCCTTCCGCTCAGGCTAACCCCGCCATTATCAACTATGCTTTTCTCTTAATTCGCTGAAAACAACAGTAAAAGAATGAGGAAAGCATCATGCCACTCTCAAAGCTCTGGGCAGGTTCACTGGTTTTGTTGGCAGCCGTGAGCCTGCCGCTACAGGCGGCTTCCCCCGTTAAAGTCGGTTCAAAAATCGATACCGAAGGCGCGCTACTCGGCAACATCATCTTGCAGGTGCTGGAAAGCCACGGCGTACCGACGGTCAATAAAGTCCAGTTGGGAACTACGCCGGTGGTACGCGGGGCAATTACTTCCGGTGAACTGGATATCTATCCGGAATATACCGGCAATGGCGCTTTCTTCTTTAAAGATGAAAACGATGCAGCGTGGAAAAATGCCGGGCAGGGCTACGAGAAAGTCAAAAAACTTGATGCAGAGCAAAACAAGTTAATCTGGCTGACGCCCGCGCCTGCAAATAACACCTGGACCATCGCCGTGCGTCAGGATGTTGCAGAGAAAAACAAACTCACTTCGCTTGCCGACCTGAGTCGTTATCTGAAAGACGGTGGCACCTTCAAACTGGCGGCCTCAGCAGAGTTTATCGAACGCGCCGATGCCTTACCCGCGTTTGAAAAAGCCTATGGCTTTAAGCTCGGTCAGGATCAGTTGCTGTCACTGGCCGGTGGCGACACTGCGGTGACAATCAAAGCTGCTGCCCAGCAAACCTCTGACGTTAATGCCGCTATGGCTTACGGTACCGACGGCCCCGTAGCGGCGCTGGGGCTGCAAACCTTAAGCGATCCGCAAGGCGTGCAACCTATCTACGCGCCTGCACCAGTGGTGCGTGAATCGGTGTTGAAGGAGTATCCGCAAATGGCACAGTGGCTACAGCCAGTCTTCGCCAGCCTCGATGCAAAAACATTGCAGCAACTGAATGCTAGCATTGCTGTGGAAGGACTGGATGCCAAAAAAGTGGCTGCCGACTACCTGAAACAAAAAGCGTGGACGAAGTAATTTCCCGTGACTTATTTCCGTATTAATCCTGTTCTGGCGCTGCTGCTGTTGCTGACGGCAATCGCAGCGGCGCTTCCGTTTATCAGTTACGCGCCTAATCGTTTAGTCTCGGGTGAGGGGCGTCATCTCTGGCAGCTGTGGCCGCAAACGATCTGGATGCTGGTGGGCGTTGGTTGCGCCTGGCTGACCGCCTGTTTTATTCCCGGTAAAAAAGGCAGCATTTTTGCACTCATTCTGGCGCAATTCGTCTTCATATTGCTGGTGTGGGGCGCGGGAAAGGCGGCGACACAACTGGCGCAAAATGGCAGTGCGCTGGCGCGTACCAGCCTCGGCAGTGGTTTCTGGCTGGCTGCGGCGCTGGCACTGCTGGCCTGTAGCGATGCCATCCGCCGAATCTCCACGCATCCGCTGTGGCGCTGGTTGTTGCATATGCAGATTGCCATTATTCCGCTGTGGTTGCTGTATTCCGGCGCGCTTAACGATCTCTCGCTAATGAAAGAATACGCCAACCGTCAGGATGTGTTTAATGACGCGCTGGCGCAACATCTGACGTTGCTGTTTGGTGCGGTGCTGCCTGCGTTAGTGATTGGTGTGCCGCTGGGCGTCTGGTGCTACTTTTCCACTGCGCGGCAGGGGGCGATTTTTTCTCTGCTGAATGTCATTCAGACCGTGCCTTCGGTGGCGCTCTTTGGCCTGTTGATTGCGCCGCTTGCCGCGCTGGTTACGGCCTTTCCGTGGCTGGGTAAGCTCGGTATAGCAGGAACCGGAATGACACCCGCACTGATTGCGCTGGTGCTCTATGCCTTGCTGCCGCTGGTGCGCGGTGTGGTAGTCGGCTTGAACCAGATCCCGCGCGATGTGCAGGAGAGCGCCAGAGCGATGGGCTTGAACGGAGCACAGCGATTCCTGCATGTGCAGCTACCGCTGGCGTTACCGGTATTTCTGCGCAGCCTGCGGGTGGTGATGGTGCAAACCGTTGGCATGGCGGTGATTGCGGCGTTAATCGGCGCAGGCGGTTTTGGTGCGCTGGTTTTCCAGGGGCTGCTAAGCAGTGCCATTGATTTAGTGTTGCTGGGGGTGATCCCGGTAATTGTTCTGGCGGTGCTGATCGACGCGCTGTTCGATTTGCTTATCGCACTGCTGAAGGTGAAACGTAATGATTGAATTTAGCCATGTCAGCAAACTGTTCGGCACACAAAAAGCCGTTAACGATCTCAATCTCAATTTTCAGGAGGGGAGTTTTTCGGTGCTGATTGGTACATCAGGCTCCGGTAAATCCACCACATTGAAAATGATCAACCGTCTGGTAGAGCATGACAGCGGAGTGATCCGCTTTGCCGGAGAAGAAATTCGCTCGCTGCCAGTGCTGGAGTTACGCCGCCGGATGGGCTATGCCATTCAATCTATTGGCCTGTTTCCCCACTGGAGCGTGGCGCAAAACATTGCTACTGTGCCGCAATTACAAAAATGGTCGCGGGCGCGGATCGACGACCGTATCGACGAATTAATGGCGCTACTGGGGCTGGAGCCGAATTTGCGTGAGCGTTATCCGCATCAGCTTTCCGGCGGTCAGCAGCAACGTGTGGGAGTGGCCCGCGCACTGGCTGCCGATCCGCAAGTCTTACTGATGGATGAACCCTTTGGCGCACTGGACCCGGTAACGCGCGGCGCGTTGCAACAAGAGATGACGCGTATTCACCGTTTGTTAGGGCGCACCATTGTGCTGGTCACTCATGATATTGATGAGGCGTTACGGTTGGCAGAACATCTGGTATTGATGGATCACGGTGAAGTGGTGCAGCAGGGCAATCCTCTGGCGATGCTGACTCGTCCGGCGAATGATTTCGTCCGTCAGTTTTTTGGGCATAGTGAACTGGGGGTCCGCCTGCTTTCGTTACGTAGCGTGGCGGATTACGTGCGTCGCGAAGAACGGGCAGAAGGTGAGGCACTGGCAGAAGAGATGACGCTACGCGATGCGCTCTCCCTGTTTGTCGCGCGGGGTTGTGAAGTGCTGCCGGTGGTGAACACGCAGGGCGAGCCTTGCGGCACGCTGCATTTTCAGGATCTGCTGGTGGAGGCGTAAGCGTATGAAGATGTTGCGCGATCCGCTGTTCTGGCTCATTGCTTTGTTTGTGGCACTGATTTTCTGGCTGCCTTACAGCCAGCCGCTGTTTTCTGCCTTGTTCCCACAACTGCCACGCCCCGTTTATCAGCAAGAAAGTTTTGCTACTCTGGCACTGGCTCATTTCTGGCTGGTGGGAATTTCGAGTTTGTTTGCGGTAATCATTGGCACAGGTGCCGGAATTATTGTTACTCGCCCGTGGGGCGCGGAATTTCGCCCACTGGTGGAAACTATTGCCGCCGTTGGGCAGACTTTTCCGCCCGTTGCGGTGCTGGCGATTGCCGTTCCGGTGATTGGGTTTGGTCTGCAACCCGCGATTATCGCCTTGATCCTGTACGGTGTGCTGCCCGTCCTGCAGGCGACACTTGCCGGGCTGGGAGCGATTGATGCCAGCGTGACAGAAGTTGCGAAAGGTATGGGAATGAGCCGTGGTCAGCAACTGCGTAAGGTCGAGCTACCGCTGGCGGCTCCGGTGATTCTGGCGGGCGTGCGAACTTCGGTGATTATCAACATTGGTACGGCGACGATCGCCTCAACGGTAGGGGCCAGCACGCTGGGTACGCCCATCATCATCGGGCTTAGCGGATTTAATACCGCGTATGTGATCCAGGGGGCGTTACTGGTGGCACTGGCGGCGATCATCGCAGACCGCCTGTTTGAAAGGCTGGTGCAGGCGCTTAGCCAGCACGCAAAATAAAGGTATAACCTGCGAGCATGACGCCACCAATTCCTTCTAACGCCATAAAAAGGAACAGGGCGATGACCCCAATTTTAGCTATGCGCATAATGCACTCCTTATGTTAACGAAAGGATTGTACAGTAAAGCGCATTTGTTAACGAATCATTAAATGCCGAGTGGGAAAATATCATGGCCTTGTTCCTGCCAACTGGTAAGTTGCTGCTGTTGGGCAGAGGTTCGATTTTCACCGCACCACACCAGCAATGTACGGCCTTCGAACAGTTCAGGGCGTAGTTGATTGAGCGAGTGGGCGAGGACATCAATGCGCCATCCTTGTTGACTGGCAATCCAGCCCTCTAGCCACAGACGGGTGGTATCCTGAATATTCCAGCCAACCACCAGCGCATCTTTACCCTGTTTTTTACGTGCCGAAGCCAGACAAATGGCGATGTAGTTGATCAGTACGCCGTCGAGGATCGCCAGCAGCGCCTGGAGAGTCGGTTGTTGGCACTGAAGCCGTCGGCGCAGAGGAATAAACAGGTGCGTGGTGAGTGTCTGGGCGGGGTAATCCTGACCGCGCTCTTTGATCCACGTTCGCAGGCTATGCAGATTGCCGCTTTGCAGGTAAGTCAGTAATGTTTCTTGCTGATCGCGCCAGCCGTTCTGCACATCAACATTTTCATTACTGAGCAGCATTTTAACTTTGCTGACCTGCACGCCGTTGTCGATCCAGCGTTTGATCTCGCGGATCCGGTCAATATCGGCATCATTGAACAGCCGATGACCGCCGTCTGTCCGTTGCGGTTTCAGCAATCCGTAACGCCTCTGCCACGCGCGTAACGTGACAGGGTTAATATCACAAAGCAACGCCACTTCACCAATTGTGTAAAGCGCCATCGTCTCACCCTTGCTCGCGAGGTCCCAGTTTAACTTTAGACGCAGTTTTGCGAACCAGGTAGTTTTGCCCGTTTTTTGTTCATCTATAGGGTGATTTTATTTTTGCCAGGCGATTTTGAGTGATCGTACTCACGAATTCTCATTTTTCTGCAAGAGTTCAAAGAAACTTAAACGCAGGCAATGTATGTTACGCGTTTTAAAGGGAAGTGTGGTTTGCGGGTATGTACGATTTTAATCTGGTGTTGCTGCTGCTTCAGCAGATGTGCGTTTTTTTAGTCATTGCGTGGTTAATGAGTAAAACGCCATTATTCATACCGTTAATGCAGGTCACGGTTCGTCTGCCGCATAAATTTCTCTGCTACATCGTCTTTTCCATCTTCTGCATCATGGGCACCTGGTTTGGGCTGCACATTGACGATTCTATTGCCAATACCCGTGCGATTGGTGCGGTAATGGGCGGCTTACTCGGCGGTCCGGTCGTCGGTGGGCTGGTTGGTCTGACCGGCGGGTTACATCGATATTCGATGGGGGGCATGACCGCGCTAAGTTGCATGATCTCGACCATCGTTGAAGGATTGCTCGGCGGCCTGGTACACAGCATCCTGATCCGTCGCGGGCGCACTGATAAAGTCTTTAACCCCATTACCGCCGGTGCCGTCACGTTCGTCGCTGAAATGGTGCAAATGTTGATCATCCTGGCGATCGCCCGACCTTATGAAGATGCGGTGCGTCTGGTGAGTAATATTGCTGCGCCAATGATGGTCACCAATACCGTCGGCGCGGCGCTGTTTATGCGTATATTGCTCGATAAACGCGCGATGTTTGAAAAATACACTTCGGCTTTTTCTGCTACTGCGCTGAAAGTGGCTGCCTCGACGGAAGGCATTTTGCGCCAGGGGTTTAACGAAGTGAACAGCATGAAAGTGGCACAGGTGCTGTATCAGGAGCTGGATATTGGTGCAGTCGCGATTACCGATCGAGAGAAATTGCTGGCCTTTACCGGAATTGGTGACGACCACCATTTACCCGGCAAACCGATTTCTTCGACTTATACCTTAAAAGCGATTGAAACCGGTGAAGTGGTCTACGCCGATGGCAACGAAGTGCCTTACCGTTGCTCGTTGCATCCGCAATGCAAACTGGGTTCGACGCTGGTAATTCCGTTGCGTGGTGAAAATCAGCGGGTGATGGGTACCATCAAATTGTATGAAGCCAAAAACCGTTTATTCAGTTCAATCAACCGCACGCTGGGCGAGGGGATTGCGCAACTGCTTTCGGCGCAGATCCTCGCCGGGCAATATGAGCGGCAAAAAGCGATGCTCACCCAGTCAGAGATCAAACTGCTTCACGCCCAGGTGAACCCCCATTTTCTGTTCAATGCGCTTAACACCATTAAAGCGGTGATCCGACGCGACAGCGAACAGGCCAGTCAGCTGGTGCAGTATCTTTCCACTTTTTTCCGTAAAAACTTAAAGCGGCCTTCGGAGTTTGTTACTCTCGCCGACGAAATTGAACATGTGAACGCTTATCTGCAAATTGAAAAGGCGCGCTTCCAGTCGCGGTTGCAGGTCAACATTGCTATTCCGCAAGAATTATCCCAGCAGCAATTGCCCGCGTTTACCCTGCAACCGATTGTGGAAAACGCCATTAAACATGGGACATCACAACTGCTCGATACAGGGCGAGTGGAAATCAGCGCCCGACGTGAGGGGCAACATTTGATGCTGGAGATCGAAGACAATGCTGGTTTGTATCAACCGGTAACCAATGCCAGTGGGCTGGGGATGAATCTGGTGGATAAGCGTTTACGTGAACGGTTTGGCGATGACTATGGGATAAGCGTCGCCTGTGAGCCTGATAGTTACACCCGAATAACGTTACGACTACCATGGAGGGACGAGGCATGATTAAAGTCTTAATTGTCGATGATGAGCCGTTAGCACGGGAGAACCTGCGCGTATTTTTGCAGGAGCAGAGTGATATTGAAATTGTCGGCGAGTGTTCAAACGCTGTAGAAGGGATCGGCGCGGTGCATAAACTGCGCCCGGATGTGCTGTTCCTCGATATCCAGATGCCGCGTATTAGCGGTCTGGAAATGGTGGGGATGCTCGACCCGGAACATCGTCCGTATATCGTTTTTCTCACCGCGTTTGACGAATACGCCATTAAAGCCTTTGAAGAACATGCATTTGATTATCTTCTGAAGCCAATTGATGAAGCGCGGCTGGAGAAAACGCTGGCGCGTTTGCGTCAGGAGCGCAGCAAGCAGGATATTTCGCTGTTACCGGAAAATCAACAGGCGCTGAAATTTATCCCATGTACGGGGCATAGTCGGATTTATTTGCTGCAAATGAGAGATGTAGCATTTGTCAGCAGTCGGATGAGCGGTGTCTACGTTACCAGCCACGAAGGGAAAGAAGGTTTCACCGAACTGACTTTGCGCACTCTGGAGAGCCGTACACCACTACTGCGCTGCCATCGTCAGTATCTGGTTAACCTCGCGCATTTACAGGAGATTCGCCTGGAAGATAACGGTCAGGCTGAGTTGATTTTGCGTAATGGTTTAACCGTCCCTGTCAGCCGCCGCTATCTGAAAAGTTTAAAAGAGGCGATTGGCCTGTAAAAGACTGCTAAAATGGCTTTTTGCCTCATCAACACCTGAAGGCCTCATGCTTAGTAATGATATTCTGCGCAGCGTGCGCTACATTTTGAAAGCCAATAATAACGACCTGGTGCGCATTCTGGCGCTGGGTAATGTCGAAGCCACTGCGGAACAGATCGCCGTCTGGCTACGCAAAGAAGACGAAGAAGGGTTTCAGCGTTGTCCGGACATTGTTCTGTCTTCATTCCTGAATGGCCTGATTTATGAAAAACGTGGCAAGGATGAGTCAGCGCCGGCACTGGAGCCGGAACGTCGCATTAATAACAACATCGTGCTGAAAAAATTACGTATCGCGTTTTCGCTGAAAACTGATGATATTCTGGCGATCCTTACCGAACAGCAGTTCCGCGTTTCGATGCCGGAAATTACGGCGATGATGCGTGCACCGGATCATAAAAACTTCCGCGAATGCGGCGATCAATTTTTACGTTATTTTTTGCGTGGACTGGCAGCGCGCCAGCATGTGAAGAAAAGCTAAGACGGGCATGGCGGCCATGCGAAAAACATGGCCGCTGACAGATTATTTCACTTCTTTAAAACCAGCGGCTTTCATCACCAGTTCCATTTGCGCCATAGTGATACCTTTTTTGGCATCTTCAGCAGAAACGTTGATACCTGAAATACCCTGCAGGGCTTTAAAATCAACTTTTTCCATATCGATAGTCACGTTTTCCTGAGCATAAGTATCGGTGAAGGTTAATTTTTCTTCAACGCCAGGGATGTTTTTATATTTGGCACTTAACGGCTCAAGTGTCTTGGCAGCATCTTCTTTGGTGGTTGCACCAATGGAAGCAAATTGAATTTTGGTTTCAGAAGATTGCTTAAGAACCTTGTCACCTTTGTAGACATAGGTAATAGCAATTTCAGTACCGTTCAGATTAGCGCTAAATTTCTTCGATTCTTCTTTGTCACCGCAGCCAGCAAGAGAGAAAACCAGAACAGATGCAACAACAAGGGAAAACAGCTTATTGAAAGCCTTCATGTAAAACTCCATTTTATTTAATCAAGGAACTGGTGACCACACCAGGGGCCATATAGGATATGCCTAATACCTTGGCGTGAGCAGTCCGGAACTGGAGTAGAACTCTTTGTAAAAAGCACTATTTGTCCTTGTTACTCAAGCAAGGTTAATAATTGTTCGCAAAGCAAAACGCAGTTATTCATTGCATCTCCCCGTGCCTCGCCTTCTGTATTACGAAATTGTGCCAACACATGTGCCAGCCGATAAAAACCCACCGCAGTGAGGTCATTCGCCAGCAACTCTGCCTGACCAATAGCACTCTGTTCCTGATAGCGCCAGCCGTTATGGAGCAGTTGAATAAGTAACGCCTGGCAGCGCATCAGCAACTGATGAGCGGTAGACGGCACAGGCAAAACGCTGGCAGAAGGTAGCGGTGCCACAGGCGCAGTTTCTGCGTCCAGCGCCCAGGCGCGGGTTTTTGTCATCATCACCCGTGGTTCCAGTGTCAATTGCCCCTCAGCAAAATTAATAAACCCAGAAACCAGACTCACGGGGTCCTCTGTTTGTTGTAACAGAGCTGCCATGCGTTCAACAGCAAAGGGCGCACTGGCTGAAGCTGGCAGTGATAACGTCAGCACATTATCTTCACCTTCGCCACTGATTACCTGCGCATCCAGTGTCTGCCGACTGCTGTCCCAACCGAGTGAAATGCACTCTTCTACTGGCAGAATAAATAAGTTATCGACCTGGTTAAGCGGTCGTATGGCGGCTGGCGGACGCTGGCGTAAATATTCCCGCAAAGCCACAATGCCCGGCTGGCGCAGTGGTGCGCTCAACATTTGCCAGGCATCAGGTGACAGCGGAACAACACTGCTTAAGCGGTTGCGGGTAGCTAACAGCAACTCGCCATCGGCACTGCGTTTTGCTGCTTGTGAAACAATTTGCCCACCCGCCAGCGCGCCAGCCTGAAAACTAAACAGCCGCCGTTTTGCCGCTGGAGAGTTATCCTGTTCACTTCTCGGCCAACTGCGCGAAAGATGCAAAATACTGCCGGTGTCGGGATCGGTGAACCAGATGCGTAAACCATACCGCTCATTATCCTGCCAGCAACGCATACCTAGTGACACCAGCCGCAAATGATCAAGCTTTGCTTCGCCAGCAATGCCTGCGCCAACGACCGTGCGCCACGGTATGGGCGGTACTTCACCGACACTGTCACGTCGCGCCATCTCTTGTGCACTGTTCAAGCGACTGGTTAACGCCGCAAGCTGGCACAAGCATTTTCCGGCATGATAGTGGCTGGCGCGGGCGTGGAAGGCATCAACGCTTGCCCGTAGCTGTCGTAGTGATTCACTTACCCAGCGCCAGTTGCAGCGTTCCGCCGCTTGCTGCGCGCGGCTGAAAGCAGCCTCGTAATGAATAAGCGGCTGGCTGATGCCGCCAAGCCATAACGCCTGGCTTAATTGCTGAACATATTGACGACACGCGTCGCCCTCATCGTTGGCAAACGGATCGTCAGATGATGTGACGTGTTCACTGTGCATCTGCCAGATCAAATGAGTAAATTCTGCTTGTTGATTTTTGGCCTCGACGAAGGCCTGCACAGCCAGTGCTACGTGTTCACACAGCGTTCCTTCAATACAGTCACAACGGGCGAATCGAATGCTGCTGCGGGAATAAAAACGCACATCGCTCATCGGTAAGCGGGCAGAGGGAATTTCGCCCGGTGTGCAGAACAACTCAATGGTGATGCCTTTAGCGACCAGCGCCTGCGCGCGTTTACGCGTGGTATTGGGCAGGGTAGCCAGTTCTTCCTGCCAGATTGCCGGATCCCACTCTTCTTCTTTTTCCGTAGGCTGGGCAGTGGCACAAAGTCGTTGATAACTTAACACCAGCATCACGCGATGACGGCACATGCCGCTGGCCCCGCAGCTGCATTGAGCCTCTTTCAGTGCCTGACTGTTCGCCAGCCGGGTACGGACACCGTCACTGAACGTGGCGATTAAAGCGCCGTTCTCATGGCAGATTTCCGGGACATTGCCATTTTCCAGTTCCTTAAGGCTGCGCTTCACAAAACCAGCATTGCTTAACGCCGTCAGGGCCTGCGGTGTCAGTTCTAATAATTCCGGACGTAGTGAATTCATGACTGAAGATTCTCCGCAAGCCAGGTAGCCAGTTCGCCTGGCGTCATCGCGGCTATTTGTGCGCCGACATTTACCAGCGCCTGGGCTGTATCGCGGTCGTAGCAAGGTGTTGCGGTGCTATCGAGCGCTGCCAGTCCCAGCACTTTGATGCCGCTCTGGACACACTTTTTCACCTGATGCGTCAGCAATGATGATGAACCCCCTTCATAAAAATCGCTCACGAGGATGATGACGCTTTTCGCTGGTTGTTCAATAAGTTGCCGACCATATTCCACGGCGCTGGCGATATTGGTCCCGCCGCCCAGTTGTACTTTCATTAATAACTCTACCGGATCAGCAACGTCTGCCGTAAGATCAACGACGCTGGTGTCAAACGCCACCAGATGGGTACGAATGCCGGGTAACTGCCATAAACAGGCCGCCATCACCGCTGAGTGGATCACCGAGTCAACCATCGATCCGCTTTGATCAACCAGTAACACCAGTTGCCATTGATCGCTATGGCGCTTAATGCGGCTGTTAAAGCGGGGGGATTCGATATACAACTTGCCGTGTTGCGGATGCCAGTGTTGCAGGTTGGCACGCAGGGTACTTTTGAAATCGAAATTACGCGCCAGTGGAATAAATGAGCGGCGACGGCGATCGCGGACACCAGAAAAAGCCTGACGAACTTCCTTTGCCAGTCGCGCCATAATTTCTTCAACAACCTGGCGCACTATCCGGCGGGCGGCAGCCAGCACTTCGGGATTCATCAGATGTTTGGTGTGCAAAACGGCGCGTAACAGGCTTTCAGAGGGCTGCATACGTTCCAGCACGTCGAGATTTGTCACTACATCTTCAATGCCATAGCGCAGTACAGCATCGCTTTCCAGCCGCTCAATCACCTGTTGCGGAAACAGCGTGTGAATACTGTTGATCCACTCAGGGGTGGTGAGATTTGAGTCACCTAATCCACCGGAGCGTTCACCACGCTGGAGCCGTTCAGGGTCGCGCCCGTACAGCCACTCCAGCGCGTGGTCTATCCGCCGGGCGTTGTCATCCAGCCCACAAAGCGTCGTTTCTGCCGCTTCGCCAAGAATTAATCGCCAGCGTTGTAGCTCACGAGTGGTCAGAAGATCGTTCAGTTCAGACATGGAAAACTCCCCAGTGTTGCAGTGATGCCAGTGCCTGCTGTTCGAGTTGTTGATGATGTGCAATGGCTTGCGGTGGGCAATGCAACGGCATTTGCAGCGCCGAAACGGGAAGCTGAGCGAGCTGGTAATGCTCAAGCACCTGATGCGCCAGCGTCCCGCGTTCTCGTGGCGGTAGCCAGGCCATCGCCGCGCGCAAATCGGGCAGGGCGTTAATAAAATCGACGTCACTCAGTTGATTCAAATGGCTGCTGAAACCGGCGATAAATGCAGGCTGACTGGCCAGTTGATGGCGGGCTAATGCCAGCAAACCGTGCAGCGCCTCGCCAGATTGTGCCGGGGATAATTGTGCCAGCATCGTCAGCGCCGCTTCGGCACTGGCGTTGGGATGTTCCAGACGCATCAGCGCGCCAAGGGCCGCACCGCGATCCAGCGCTGGGGCATGAATCGCCTGACTGCGACGTTCCAGTAAGGCTACCGCCGCAGAAAGCGAAACGCCGGGTAAATTAACGCCGCTATTTAGATCGCGCAGGATATGGCAAAGCGCCTGCCAGCTATGCAGGTGAGCGTGAAACTCCTTCTCATCCGGCCTGCCGTTGGATTCACATAGCCACAGTGTGCGATCGATAGCCGCGTATAACGTCGTCTGTAATATCTGCGCGCCTTGCATACCGCTGATTTCATCGAGCTGCCACAAGGCGTAAAGCACTTCCAGCGCCTGGCCCATTTCGGCAAACTGATTTTCCTGGGCGATTAATAATGTGAGTTGTTCCAGTAATTGCTGACTGAAGGACGCCAGACCCGCTAACGCTGCCTGGCTAAGACATGTGGTGATGCCGCTGATTCCACCCGCGTCCAGCATATCGGCTTCTAATTTATTGCGTGCGGCCTCCTGGAGTGTGGCACCAAAGCAGGCGGCTTCAATCAATGCCGCATGTTGGCTAAGTGGCTGGGTTAATGTCCAGCGTTCTTCACCGTTGCCCGCCAGCGTCAGTGTACTTCCGTGCTGGCGCACAATGCCGGGAATCTCCAGTATTGCCAACCGATGTAGCACCTGACTTTGCGCCAGTCCATCGGGGGTAAAGCGATTTAAGGTAAGCTCCGCCGGAAGAGAGATTCCGGTACGTTCCAGTTCGCAGGTGACATCTTTTGGCAGAGGTGGCTGTGGCGTCGAGGGGGCAAGTTTACCGAATCCGTCACCTGCTAATGTGTCTATCAACGTTACCAGTATCGGATCGGTATCGGGATGAATAACGCCGCGATAGCTCCACGGCAACGGCGCGTTCAGGGCTTCTTTGATCAGCGAGCCTGCTATAGCATCCAGCCAGTCAGTGCGTAACGGTAGTGTATGACCGCGCAACTGTGCCAGTGCCATCGCATGCAGATGAGCGGCAGCCATATCCGCTGTTGAAGCAGGCAAGTGGTGCTGGCGCAAACGGGTAAGAACCGTTTTTAGTAGTTGTTCACCTGCCTGCTGCAAGCCCCACCGCCAGCACCAGTTTTGCCAGACCGGGGCAGGCATTCCTGAAAGGTATCCTGCCAGCACATCAAGGCGCTTTTCACTGTATGGCGTGAGATAGCAACCTGTAACGGCATCATCCTGTGAGAGCAATTCTGGCTTGTTAATTTCTTGCGGGCATTCGCGCCACATTTTTGCAAGTGCCGGAGCGTGCCAGCCTCCGCAGACGACTAATACGTCGCCATTATTTTGCTGCATCGCCCATGCAATCCAGCGGGCCATAAAGGCTTCGCGCTGACGATTGAGTGCATCGCCGGAGGCGTCGCCCCGCAGTTGTGCAAAATAGTGCGCCAGTGCAGAGGGTAATATAGTTTGCTGGCTTTCATCTTCGAACAGGTGATCCCACAGAGTGTCGCTGTTATCCATACGAGTGGCACGCAGCAACAAAGCCTGGCTTTCCTCTTGCGTACCGGGTGACTCGTCCTCTTCTTCACTCTGCGCCCAGCAAGGCAAATCGATGAAGTAAGTTTGTGCCTGAATACGACGTGCGGCTTGTAGCGCCTGCCACTCCGGCGAAAATTCAGCAAATGGCGTCCAGGCACCACGCCCGGGGGCCGCACCGTCCTGATACTGGCAATAACTGTAAATAGCTACCGGAAGCTGGTGGGCTAACAACAGTTCGTCTACCCGGTCATTAAAATCAGCCGGGCCTTCAATCAACACGTATCGTGGCCGCTGGCTTTCGATTAACGATTTCACCAGCCGGGCGCAGGCCGGACTATGATGCCGGATGCCGACAATTAACGGCTCGCTCATGCATCTTTCCTCACGGCAGGCGGTGGCGAGCTTGATAATAAGCCTGCCAGTGAGCTTCTTTATGTGTAGCGACACGTTGTTCGAAGTAACGGCGCAGACGTGCGCGATCTTCTTCGTTATCTTTGACGATGGTTCCGGCAATACAGTCCACCAGGTCGGCTGGCTCCCCCGCGCGATTCGCTAAAAACCAGGCGCGGACGCCCACGGCGTGGGCCACGTTAACGGCTTCAGCGGTGGACATAATCGCTGTAAAGGTATCCATTGAGGTTTTCTTTTCGCCGTTGGCACGCAGATCGCGGAAGGTGCGGACCAGTAACTCCAGTACCGCGTCAGGCACTTTATGCGGAATGCCACTATGGGCCAATAAACGCGCCGAAGCACTGGCGACCAGTTCCAGTTCCTGGGCGAAATCCATAATCGGAAAGACAGTTTCAAAATCGAATCGACGTTTTAGTGCCGCGCTCATTTCATTAACGCCGCGATCGCGGGTATTGGCAGTGGCAATAATATTAAAGCCTTCTCGCGCATAGAGCTGACTGGCTTCACCAGTGAGTTCCGGCACCGTCATAACCCTGTCAGAAAGCATACCTAACAGACAGTCTTGTACTTCCAGTGGTGTACGCGTTATCTCTTCAAAACGGACAATTTTGCCGTCGCGCATTCCCTGGTAGAGCGGGGCAGGGACCAGCGCTTCCGTTGACGGACCATGATTAATAAGCAGGGCGTAGTTCCAGCCGTACTTGATTTGATCTTCGGTGGTAGATGCGCCGCCCTGGATGGTTAACCCGGCATCGCCGCTAATAGCGGTTGTCAGTAATTCAGACAGGAGCGATTTTGCGGTGCCAGGTTCCCCCACCAACATCAAACCGCGCCCAGTAGCGAGAGTGACTAACATGCGTTCGACAGCGGAGGGACTAATCACGACTTTACGGCTGATATTTTGCGCGCTATCGCCAAGAATAAAAGAACGGGCCGCAGGCAAACTTAACTGCCAACCGGGCGGGCAAGGTGCGTTATCATTTTGCTTTAATTTTGCCAGTTCATCGGCGTATAACACAGCGGCAGGCGGACGCTGCAGATGATTATTCTGCGGTGACATATATTCATCCCTGAAATGTATTAATCAAATAAACGATATTTTACGCGCAATAAATGTTTGGCGCATTAGTTGTTTGAGCGGAAAATATCTGGAAAGCAGATCACAGTAAATAAAAAAACCTGCTGGTGAGGCAGGTTCTTTTATTTACTACTTTGACGATAACTTGCTGATTGTGCAACATTTCGTACCAACGAATGAATTATAACCATATCCACATCCCGTTGCAATTCACTAAGCGAGATTTATAATCGTGTCCGTTGGGAGGTTGTGCCGGATTGAACCAATTTCAAGTCCTGGCTGCCGGACGGGTGGTGCCGCAGGTGGTGCCCTGATCCGGAGAGCAACGTTTCGTACCAACATACGTAAACTAGTATCGACAGGCAGTGTAAGGGTAAGGTGCTGGTGTTGCGCTCCTTAATAAGGAGAGCGGATGGACACGCTGACACAAAAGTTAACTGTGCTCATTGCCGTACTGGAGTTATTAGTGGCTCTGTTACGGTTGATTGATTTGTTGAAGTAGCTGGCAAATTGAAACGCATCTAAGGGGGAATACCGTTTCCCCCTTTAATAAAGCTATACTCGCCATACTTCAAGTTGCATATGCTGCGGCTGCGGGTTATTCGGCCCATCCATGGACCTCACCCCTTACGGGGCCGCTACAAGTAGCGTTCAAATCCGCTCCATGCGGATTTGTCGTTCACTCCAGTCACTTACTTTAGTAAGCTCCTGGGGATTCACTCGCTTATCGCCTTCCTGCAACTTGAATTATTTAGAGTATATTATTCTATTTCTTGGTTGTATATGTTCTGTAGTTCGCGATTAAAAATGGCGATTACAGTTTCTGGTGATTCACCTCGTAATTTTCGCTCATCAATAAATTCATCTCTTATATAAATCAACGCATCATTTATTAGCGGGTCGGCATCTTCTCCATCACGTTGATGAAATGCTGGACGTAGCCGGAATCGTTCCTGTCGATAGACGGAACCTGTAAATAATTCAGAGCATTTATGGATCTCAAGTCTGAAGGAAAACGGATCTTCAGGTACAGGGACTTCATAATCATAAGTAGCGACCAGCTCTTTTTGCACGATCATCGCTTTTCCCGGTGGTAAGTCGTGTTGATAACGGGCAGTCGCATCACTGCCCGTTGTGTTTTAATGGAAAATGACGTCGGGTGCGCTTAACGCCTCACTCAAATCAAACACATCAAGTGCGGCAAAAGTGACAGATTTATTGTCACGGTACACTCGAAGAGAACGGAAGCTCATTAGCGCTTTGCTATCAGCACTGTAGTGGTTAAAACCGGGTGAAAACTTAAGGACCAGCCGATACTCGCCCAGGTCATAGACACATGCGTCCTCAAAACCTGACTCCCAGCCTTTGTATCGCATTCCCATAAGTTGCCCAACGGTTGCGGATTTACCTTCCCAGCGAGTCAGGCTGTTACTGGCTGACTCGTCAGGTGTGAGCAGCACTGTGCGCCGCATCAACTGGCGAAAAGGCGGCATAATTTCGTAATCGGCAAAAACCTGTGCAAATTCACTGCGCATTTCTGCTGTCATTTCTAACGGGTGGGCAATGCCAATCAGATCATCCGCAGGCAGGTCAATTGGCTCATCTTGTGCGTTGCAGAATTCCCCCTCTGCGGCCACACGAAAGGCGTTGAGTAAACGACGCGGTTCATTTGCCGGATAAACACCCCATATCAATCGCTGAGTAACCAGGCGGGTAAAGGGATGATTAACAAACAGAGAATGAAAATCTGCCAGCGACCAGCGTCGGGTGGTGCGTAGGGCAGTTTCAAGACGCGGGAGCAGGTTTTTGCTTACCTGAGTGGCATCTTTTTTTAGCCCTTTTAGTCGGGCCAGTGCCTCGGGCGCTTTCAGCTGATCGTCATCGGCGCGCAACCGGGGAACACTTTTCTGGCGAACGTTTTGCTGATCAAAGATAACCGGGTTGAGGTTTTCATCGAAGCGAACGGTAAACTGCCGGGGACCAAAATCAAATATCAACGCCTGCGGATCATCCAGGCCCAGTGTTGGGACTAATCTGTCCGCTAACTCTTCCTGGCTTAGTCCACGATTTTCTGCGACCACCTGAAGAAATTCCGCCGCGTTATCACGTAAGGGACGGGATTTCGCCCGTTGCGATACATGATGCAGCTGTATCAGCGCCATATCATTATTCATCAGGGTAAGTATGTTCAGGCCACTGACGGCACGGGCAGATTTGCCTTCCTGTGGCCAGGCGAGGATCTGTGTTGTCAGATTCCGAGCCGTGCTTTCGTCACCAAAGAGACTTAACGCCAAAAAAGCCCAGTTGTCTTTTGCGGGGGCGCCAGCCTGTTGCCAGGCGGTAAAGAGATCCCAGGCAAAAGCGGCCAGCGTTTGTGGCTGGCAGAACGTTTTCAGTTGTTCCAGCCCGCAATAAAAACGTCCGCCCTGGGTAAAGCGCAGCATTTCGCCAATAATTTCCAGAGCGTCATCAGTAACAGGTTGATTATTCGTGATAAGTCTCGGTCTGGACCACATTGTCGGATGCCAGAAATCAGGAGCTTTTGGAATGCGTGTTGGGTAAATCTCTATTGGACTCTGTTTAAGTAATTGCTCCAGGGCAGGCCATACATCTGTACGCTGCCAACGATTGGCTACAGTTTGTAGCAATTCGCCATGTCCTTGTTCGTAAAGTAAACGCAGGGCAAGTAATGCAGCTTCGCTATTATCGCTGGATTTGGTGAAGACAAGAGGGATAAGTGCCGTAGCCGTATGCTCCGGCCATTGTAAAATCCACTGGCGAGCCAGATTACGCTGGCCCGCAAAACGATGCCAGACGCGGGCAACGGGCAGAGCCAGTTCTGTTGCGCCAAAATGAATCAGCAGCGGAAATATCTCTTTGGGATGTCGGGCAAAGGCGGTGATTAATCCGGGCAAAGCATCGGTACCCAGGACACTTAACAGATATTCTACCCCGGTGTAATGAAAATCAGCCGCGACAATTTGTTGCCAGCACGATACCGCCATTTCGCGCGGCATTTGCGCGATAAGGTACAGGTTCCACACTCCCCAACGCTTTTCATCAGTGTAATTAAATTTGCGTTGGAAAGTTCGCCACCCCTCCATCAACGCAACGCTATCTTGTGCCAGTAATGCGCTGGCGGCCTCTTCCCGGTAGTGTTTATTTTCAGTCTGTTTTGCCTGATAATTGAGCAATCTTCCTACTGAAGTATGTGTCTCTAGTTGATCGGAATCCAGAGCATCCAACTGTCCTGTGAGAATAAACTCATTAAACTTCCACCTGTGATCTTCAAAACCTAATTCCCGCAAGAAGGTATCGTTTCCTCTGCTAGCGAGACGTTCGTCAAAAGGCATGGCGCTAAAATGGCTGATTGTAGTTTGCTGTTCCTGCGTCCAGTGTTCCTGGGACGACCTGTACGCTTGCGGTACAAGCGTAAGTTCAGGTAGCGAAAAGTGAGTTATGGAAGTCTTTTTCCTGCCACGCCATGGTGGTGAAACGAGGATTTCAGGCAGACTGCTGTTATCGGTGCTATCAATAACCGGTTTTGGCGATGCCGATGAATAACTATTCACCACTTCCTGGGCTTGAGTACTTAACCACGGCATCACCTCTTCTGCCAGTTGTGGCTGCGATGCCATCAGCGTTTGTAACAGCGTATGCCAGTATTCATCACGTGCTTTTTGCTGTGCAGGCAGCTTTTTGTCTTCGATGATGGGATAACCAGGGCGCGCAGGGGGTTCTTTTAACGCCAGCAGTTCTGCCAGTGCGGCAAGCGTCGCATAGGGAAAGTTTTTACTGTATTTAGCCACACGTTGCAGGCTGGGTTTGTTTTTATCGGCAACTAACAGCAAGATGCGAATAACTTGCGGATGGTTAATTTGTACCAGCAGGCTACCGCAATCTTCTTTATGGGCATACATCGCGAGGCGTGGAACGGCTGCAATTCCCTGTTCGCGCAAAAGGGCGGCGCAGGCCGCGTAGCCGAAGTGGTTTTCATGCGACATGTAGCTGGCTTCGCGATCGCTAAATATATCCTGGCTCCAGTAGCGTTCGAGTTTTCTCACCGCTCTGGGGTCATTAGCAACAACTTTTAACCACTCCTTAGAATGAAAATGAGTCCGCGGGCATTCAAGGCCTACCAACTCATTGGCGATTTCTGGTTTCTCCGGGAGGATGAGCGCAATAAAAGGACGGCGAACTTTGGGTATTCCTGGCAGTGCGGCAATGAGTTTGTCGGCGCAACGCTGCCAGCAGCTTTCCTCTGCCAGAGAGAGATGCTTACGCAGTCGGAGATCGAATTCGTTATAGGTTTCTGAGCGATAACCATAACCATCGTCCTCGTTCTGATACTGCAATGTTACTACCAGAGGATCACTCTCATAACACCGTACAATAAACTGGCGTGCAATCACCACTTCAGTCGCATATTCCAGTCCCTCTTGTTGGACGATTTCGTCGAGCAACTGTTGGCTATCATTTTGCGCGATACAGGCTAGCGCCGCCATTGTCCGGGCCGGAATTGAGGGTTTGTGCTCGCCGATCAAGTTGATGGCTTGCGTAATGGCCGACTGCCACTCCAGTGAAAAATTTTCATAACGCCAGACGATGTTTTTCTTCTCAGCAATGTGTAGCAATTTATCACCCAGTGTCTGGATGAGGCTTTCAGTGATAACAGGCACCGGTTCGCCCGGCCAATTGCGATGGCTGAGTGGTGTTTTGCCTTTTTTATATTTCAGTTCCAGTTGGGCGTTATCCGCCAGCCACGGTAATTCCTTGTCCATGTTCTTTCCTTATTCAAACAGGGCTTCAATATCGTTAATCAACTCGCTGGCGGTGATGTCATCGAGTGCGGAGAACTGCGCTTCCTGTGTTGAATGACTCCCCCAGCCATAGCTTTCTGCTTTGCCTTCCCATAGCCACAGCTTGCTTAAGAGTTGCTCGGCACTGAGTTCGGCTGGCGACATACCAACTGCAAATCCTTCATCGATTTCCATGATTAATGACCAGCGGCCCAGAGGTTTGATCATCCAGCCGATCCAGCCACCGTCCTGCGGTTCACCACGCATCCAGCCTTTATTCGCCAGCCCCATTACCCGACCGCTCGGGCATTTTCTGCCTGCCCAGCGGGTCAATTCGCTGGCATTGCGCTCGGTTTCTGTCAGGGCGTAACTGTTACGGTCGAGCTGGCGGAACGGCGGTAACAGCTCGTAGTCGGCAAAAAGCTGACCAAAGGCGGCGGCATCCGTCGGTGATATTTCCAGAACGTGAGGAATACCAATAGAGATATCGCCTTCCGGCAGGGTGAAAAGATCATCGTCAGCGGTGCTGTAGCTGTTATCTTCTGCCACCCGGAAACAGGCCAGTAGCTCGTTTTCGGTGCTATAAACGCCCCAAATCAGACGGCGGGTTAAGTGGCGAACCAGCGGATGCTCAACCAGGAATAGCTGGAAGTTTTCTGGCGACCAGCGGCGGCGCAGGCACATGGCGGATTCCAGCCTTGCCACCTGCTGGGCGGCAACGGTACGCGCATCTTTTTTCAGCAGTTTGTAGCGGTTAACTGCATCGTTCGCTTGGGTTTCATCATCGCTTTTGTTCGGTTTAGGCAAGTCTTTCAGGCGGCTGCCGGAAGCATCACGCACAAACGGTTTTAAGGTTTCATCAAAGCTGACGGTGAACTGCCGTGGCCCGAAATCCAGCAGCAGCGAACCGTTATCATCCAGACCGAGATCGGGCGCTAAGCGATCTTCAAGTTCTGCCACTGTGAGTTCGCGGCTTTCGGCAATGTCGGCAATTTTTTCTTTTGCTCGCTCCTGTAATGCTTTGAATTTCAGTTTCTGAGCAATGCCGTTAAGCTGCATCAGGGCGATATCGCTGCCGATAGCGGCGAGGATATCAAGCCCGACGGTGGCACGTTTATGCTGGGATTCACCAGGCCAGGCGCGGATTAATGGCGTCAGTTTGCGGGCGGTGTCATCGTTGCCAAGAACACCTAATGCAGTGAACGCCCAGCTCTCTTTCGACGGCGCGCCAGCGGTCTGCCAGGCGGTAAACAGATCCCAGGCAAACTCAGCCAGTGAGTCGGCAGTACAGGCGTCTTTCACCTGTAATAACCCCGGATACAGCGTCTCTTCCTGAGGGAAGCGAAGCATTTCACCGAGGTGGAAGAGGGCGCTATCTGGCAGTGATTGGGCGTTTGCTTTTAATACCGGGCGCGTCCAGAGCGATGGCTGATAAAAGGCCGGAAGTGTCGGGATTTTAGTCGGGTGATTATCTAAGGGATCGAGAGCAAGTAGAGCGTTCACCGCATCGGTTACTTCCGGCTGGTTATAACGCTGGGCGATTTCTTGCAGTAATGACGGATAACCATTTTCAATTAACATACGCAAGGCAGCGCGGGCGTTGTCCTGCGCTTCACCGGCTTTGCCGAGTGCCGCAGGCAACAGGCCGGTAATGGCATGTTCCGGATATTTCAGCAGCCAGCTACGGGCGTCTTGTCGTAGAGTTTTGAGTTTGTTAAAGGCGCGGGCGATCAGTGGCGCTAATTCGATAGCCGCAAAATATTGTGCTACAGGCAGAGCTTCTTGTGGATAGCGTGAAAAGGAGTGAATAAAACCCTGTAACCCAGCGAGTTGCAGGTGCGTCATGACAAACTCGACACCGACGTGTGGCTCTTTACTGAGGACATTCCACGCCTGCGCTGTTTTTTCGATAGGCAGGGCGGCTAACATGTAAAGCTGCCATTCCCGTTGATAGGAGTGCCAGAAGGTTTTAAATTCGCTGATCAGCGCAGAATAATCTCCCCTCTGCCAGAGTTCTACAACAGCATCAGACGCTTTCATATACTGGCCATTATTCCAGCGATTGAAACCCAGGCGTGCCAGGTAGTTCTGAATATCCTCTTTTTGGCCGATGTCTATTTGATGTGCGTGCCAGCGATGCCTTGCATGAATCTCTTTTTCTGCCGTCTCGGTCAATGTGCAGCATGACTCCAGCGGTAATGGCGTTAAATCCAATACCGGCATTACAGATTTTTTCTTTCTCGAAAGCCAGGGCGGTGAGACTAATATGGCTGGCAGTAGATCGGCGCTGGCATGGTTTGAGGGCTGTGTCAGTTGTTGCAGGCATGATTTCAGCACTGCAACTGCGGGTGTTGAGAGCCAGGGAGTAGCCTGTTCTGCTAGTGCCGGTTGCGAGATAAGCATCGTCATCAGCATAATGCGCCAACTATTCTCTTCTTTTTGCGCAAGAAGTTCCGCCAGTGCCGCCAGTGCCGTGTGTGGGAACGCAGCGCAAGCCTTAGTCATTCGTTCATGGCAGCGTTTAGTTTTGCCAGACACACGTATAAGTAGCATTAATGCTTGTGGGTGATTGATCTCTTCGAGAATGCTTCCGCAAAGATCAGCATAAGCATAGGGGGCGAAGCGAGCGATTCCGGCAATCCCTTGCTCCTGCAAAACGGTGACATTCCAGATGCAACCATGGTAATAGTCATTAAAAAGGTCGTACGCGCAATAAGATTCCAGTGCTTTGAGCAAGGAAGATTCTTGTACAACAAGTTTCAGCCATTCAACCGTTTGAACATTTTTCTGCTTCAGTAACCGTCGTGCGACTTCTTCTGCAATCTCCGGGCGTTCCGGTAGCATTAGCGCTACCATCGGTTGTTGAATGGGAGGAATATCAGGCAAAGCTGTAATGAATTTATCTACACAGCGTTGCCACAAAGTTTCTTCTGCTAGAGCCAAATGCTTACGCAGTCGAACGTCAAAGGGGGTAACACAATGTGCATGGTTTAATAATGGCTGAAAAGTAATGTGTATGCTTGTTCTGTGATAAGTGCAATCGAACGAGATATATTGCATGGCAATAAACATATCCACGGCAAATTCTAGTCCGTAGACATAGACAATTTCATCCATGAGTTCAGGGCATTCGCCCCAGAATTTACGCGAAACCAGAACAACCTGTACAGCCAACGCAGCAGGAGAAAGTGGACCATTAGCGAGAGCTTCATTGATATTCTGTTGCCAGTTAGCAGAACATGCACTGAAATCGTATGTTGTTAATTTTCCTGATAGATTATGAATATTCTGGCCTAAATTCAGAAGGAGGCTGTCTTGTGGTTTGCTTACAGCATCCCCAGGAAAACGTCGGGAAGGTAAGGCCTCCAGAGACTTTTTCTCTGATAAATGTATAGTGGAATCATCTGCCAGCCACGGGCATGGTGTTTCAGCAGGTTCAACAACCGTACTTTGGTCAAATACGACAGTGGTTTCTGCCACGCCAGTTGTATCTACTTCGACCGTTTCTATTTTGATTGCGGGCTGGGATGGCGAAGATAATTCTTCCACATATCCCTTCTTCACCTTCTCCGCAATCAGCTTCAGTTCCGCTTTTTCCGCCGCCGTAGCATCAGCAAAGCTTTTTACCTGGCTTTGCCCGTTGGTACTGACTTTGCCCCAACTGATATGCAGCTCGTTTCCCTGCTGCTCCACCGCCCAGAATTTATGTGATTTTTCGTCCTGATAAATATAGGTTTTCATTGCTAAATCCTTTTAATCAAACAATGATTCAATGTCGTTAATCAGCTCGCTGGCGGTGATGTCGTCGAGCATGGAAAAAGTAAGTAAAGGTTGTTTACCGTAGCGATCATCTGGCGAGGTGATTTTTACGCTTTCAACAGGTAACAGGTCGCCATAACCTGTTTCGCCATAAATTAATGAAAAATGTTCTGTTTCAAGTTCGAGATCGCCATAAGGGGTAGATTTGCGCATCGCATAGACGCTGCCGCTTTCTTCCAGACGTTGCCAGCCTCGGCGCTCTAGCCCGACAATACGTCCGGCCTGACAGAGCTGTCCTTGCCAGCGTGTCAGGTCGTGGGTATTCCGTTCATTATCAGCAAGACGATAACTACCACGATCGAGCTGTTGGAAGGGGGGAAGCAGTTCGTAATCAGCGTAAATTTGCCTGAATGCAGCGGCAGATTCAGGGGGGATTTCCAGCACATGCGGTATACCGATGTTTCCTGCTGGCAGCGTGAATAACTCATCCTGCGCATCGCTGTAAGTGCTGTCTTCTGCGACCCGGAAGCAGGCAATCAGCGTGTTTTCCTCAGTATATACTCCCCATAACAGCCGTCGGGTTAAGTGACGTACCAGCGGATGCTCCACCAGAAACAGGCGGAACTGTTCTGCCGTCCAGCGTCTGCGCTGGCACATAGCCTGCTCCAGACGATCAATCTGCTGACTGGCAATGGCGCGCACATCTTTCTTCAATTGTTTGAAGAGGTTAACGGCGTCAGTTGCCAGTGTTTTATCATCGCTCTGATTTGGTTTGGGTAAATCTTTCAGGACTTTGCCGTTTGCATCGCGCACTACAGGTTTTAAGGTTTCGTCAAAACCAACGGTGAATTGACGTGGGCCGAAATTAAGTATCAGCGAGCCGTTGATATCAAGCCCTAAATCTGGAGCCA
The DNA here is from genome assembly GCF_013369155.2 of Escherichia sp. 94.0001. NCBI lineage: Bacteria > Pseudomonadati > Pseudomonadota > Gammaproteobacteria > Enterobacterales > Enterobacteriaceae > Escherichia > Escherichia sp. 94.0001. Next base: position 34,474 of record NZ_JABWMS020000031.1, read on the forward strand.
GGCGGTCTTCCAGTTCGGCCATAGTCAGCCCACGGTTTTCAGCAACTATGTTGATTTTCTCGCGGGCATGTTCCTGTAATACAACGAATTTAATCTTTTTCGCAATGCCATTAAGCAGCATTAGCGCAACATCGCTGCCAATATCAGCTAATACATCCAACCCGGACACCGCCCGTTTATGCTGTGATTCCCCAGGCCAGGCACTGATAAGCGGGGTTAATTTACGCGCGGTGTCGTCATTGCCTAAAATCCCCAGCGAAGTAAATGCCCAGTTTTCTTTTGCGGGTGCGCCAGCTTCTGTCCAGGCGGTATACAGATCCCAGCCAAAGTCAGCCAGTGATTCGCGAGTGAAGGTTTCTTTGATGATCTCCAGCCCAGCGTAGGCGGTAATGTCGCGAGGAAAGCTCAGCATAGTGCCCAGGTGGCGCATAGCGTCATCTGGTAGAGGCAGGTTGTTACTTTTAAGCCGTGGTCTGCGCCATAAGGTGAACTGATAAAAGCCGGGCAGTGGGGCGATTTTTGCGGGATATTCTTCCAGAGGATCGCTATCAAATAATGTTGCCAGCGCAGCTAAAACATCAGGTTGATTATATCCTTGCGCGATTTTCTCAATCGTTTCTCGCTGGTTTAATTTCACTAGCAGGCGGAGCGCCTGGCGGGCACAATCACGATCTTTTCCTTTTTTGCCCAGGGCCACAGGAAGTAGCCCGGCGGCGGCATGGTGTGGGAAGTTAGTCAGCCATTTTCGGGCATCTTCATAAGACATTTTTTTCTGTAATCGCTGCGCCATCGGTAATGCTAATTCGCTGACGCCCAGGAAAAGGGTGAATATCCACAACTGTTGTGGCTTACGTTGCAGACATTTCATAAACGCAGGAATGGCCGCATCACCAAAAATCGCCAGAATTTCTCTCTCGCCGGAGAATTGCTCTTCATTAATTATTTGATTGAGAAAAGAAATAGCATGCTGAGTGGGTAGGAAGCAGAGCGCGTACAACTGCCAGTGTCTGCTTCCTTTATTATGGTATTGCGCAAACTCTGCTTTCAGCGCGGGGAAATCGAAACGTAACAGGGCCTCAACTGCGCTTTGTGGCATTATTTTTTTTTCGTATTGTTCTTCTCCGGTTCTGCGCCATTCCTTAAATCCCAGTCGCCAAAGGATTTGTTGTTCTGGTGTAAAAGGAATGAAAGATGTCTCCCAACTTTTTTTTTCAATTAGTGGCAGATCGGTAAATAAGGTTTGCTGTGATGCCTGATATTTCGCGATTTCACTGAATCTGGATATGTCAGTGTGACTGATTAACTCTGTAATTCCAGGTGTGATGTCAGTGACGGAAGGGATGGGAAGTACCGGTAAATCAAATACGGGTATTACATTCTTTTTCTTATTTATTGCCCACGGTGGAGCGACAAGCAACTCCGGCAACATATCCGCTGTGGCATACTCACATTCTTCAGCGACTGACTGAGGACGACATTCAGATAATACGCCTGCCGCTTTAGCATTAACCCAGGGAATGACGTCAGTGACTAACTCTGGCGTGACGGTAATCAGTTTGACAAGCGCTTTACGCCACTCTTTGTCTTCATGTATTGCCAGCAAAGTAGCATAAGCGGCAATAGCCGCAGCGGGATGTTTTTGGCAGGCTTTGCTTAAGTATTCCAGGTGCTTTTTCTTGCCATTTACACCGAGGATCAGAATTTGAATCGCATCCGGGTGATTCGTTTTCCATAGCCATTTGACAAGATCTTCAGTCTCGCTGATGCGCTCGAAGAGATAAGTGGGATTGTCAGAATGCTCTTCCACAAACTCAGTAAGTATCCGGCTTACACCGCGCCCCCCATTATTTGCCAGCAACATTGCCAGATAAGCGCGAAAATCACGATACAACGGTGGGAAGTCGTATTTTTCTGCTGTAGTCAGAGCTATATCATCGGTTACTACCAGTCTTAACCAGGTTATCGCCGGAACGTTTTGGTCTGCATAATGTAGCGCCATAGCATTGGCAATATCCGGGCGTTCAGGGATCAGTAATGCAGCAAAAGGTTGCCGTGCGGGGGATAGCGTCGGAATTGCGGCGAGTACTTTATCTACACAGCGTTGCCACTCATCTTCTGAAGCGAGTGAAAGATGATGGCATAGACGTTGATGCCAGTTTGGTAGCGATTCTGCTTCGTGATCTGGAGGAATAATGGTCGTGACGACGCCTTTTACTGATTTATATTTTAGTTGAAGAGCGAGAAGGGCAATTTCAACGGTAGTTTCCAGACCACAGCGAATGATTAAGTCATCGACCAGTTCATCTGCAGAGTAAGAATTCCAGAAACTCCAGAGCAATGCCGCATCAGATTGCGCACTCCCTGTCTGTTTATTACCCAGAATTCGCATTTGTAACTCAGTAAAAGCCTGCTGCCAGTTTTCTGGATAAGAACGGTAATTGTTGTCGGAGTCATATGCCCTGGTGTTATTCGCGATGCGCTTCCATATTTGACCATCTTTGTGCAGATAATTGATATCTCTGGGGCGAGAGCGATGTGGAAAAGCAAATCGGTTAATATCGTCGGTTACCGGAATGGCTGCATCATCAGCCAGCCATAGGCGTTTGTTTTTACTCTCGGGTGAAGTTTTAACGTCAGGAGTGACTTTGGTGACGGGGGGGATATGCACGTTTGCCGAAGCGTCTTCCACATAGCCTTTTTTCGTTTTCTCAGTGATAAGCTTCAGTTCCGCTTTTTCCGCCGCCGCAGCATCCGCAAAGCTTTTTATCTGGCTTTGCCCTTGGGTGCCAACTTTTCCCCAACTGATATGCAACTCGTTACCTTGCTGTCCCACCGCCCAGAATTTATGCGATTTTTCGTCCTGATAGATATAACTCTTCATCCGCGTTCCCTGTATTTATATCCAGTTATAAGCGGATGCTAGCAGTTAATGAAAAAAATTAAGAGCGTTAAACAAACAAGAAAACAACTTTAGGAATTCATAAAGAAAAGGCGCTGTCGATGCAGCGCCTTGAAGGGGGATTATTTCACCTGATGGCCCGGTTTAGCACCGGCATCCGGGCTTAGCAGGAAAATATCTTTCCCGCCAGGACCAGCAGCCATCACCATGCCTTCAGAGATACCGAAGCGCATTTTACGTGGTGCCAGGTTAGCCACCATAATGGTGTGACGACCAATCAGTGCCTGCGGATCCGGGTAAGCAGAACGAATGCCGGAGAAGACGTTGCGTTTTTCACCGCCGAGATCCAGTGTCAGGCGCAACAGTTTGTCAGAACCTTCAACAAACTCTGCGTTTTCAATCAGCGCCACGCGCAGGTCAACTTTAGCGAAGTCGTCAAAGGTGATGGTTTCCTGAATCGGATCATCTGCCAGTGGGCCAGTAACTGGCGCGGTAGTGGCTTTCACTTCTTCTTTAGACGCTTCCACCAGTGCTTCAACCTGCTTCATATCGATGCGGTTATACAGCGCCTTGAACGGATTCAATTTATGGCCCAGCAGCGGTTGCTGGATGCCATCCCAGGTTAGTTCCGTATTGAGGAATGCTTCTGCACGCTCGGTCAGTTTTGGCAGTACCGGCTTCAGGTAAGTCATCAGTACGCGGAACAGGTTAATGCCCATAGAGCAAATCGCCTGCAGGTCGGCATCGCGGCCTTCCTGTTTCGCCACCACCCACGGAGCCTGTTCATCGACATAGCGGTTAGCCAGATCAGCCAGCGCCATAATTTCGCGCACTGCTTTACCAAATTCGCGGCTTTCCCATGCTTCACCAATCACTTCAGCGGCATCCGTGAAGGTTTTGTACAACTGCGGGTCAGCCAGTTCGCTTGCCAACACGCCGTCAAAACGCTTGTTGATAAAGCCCGCGTTACGGGATGCCAGGTTTACAACCTTATTAACGATATCGGCATTCACGCGCTGGACGAAATCCTCGAGGTTGAGATCGATATCATCAATGCGCGAAGAGAGTTTCGCAGTGTAGTAGTAACGCAGGCTGTCAGCGTCAAAATGATTCAGCCAGGTGCTGGCTTTAATAAAGGTGCCGCGAGACTTGGACATCTTCGCACCGTTCACCGTTACATAGCCGTGAACAAACAGGTTGGTCGGCTTGCGGAAGTTGCTACCTTCCAACATGGCAGGCCAGAACAGGCTGTGGAAGTAAACGATATCTTTACCGATGAAGTGGTACAGTTCGGCGGCGGAGTCTTTCTTCCAGTATTCATCGAAGCTTACGCTGTCGCCGCGCTTGTCGCACAGATTCTTGAAGGAACCCATGTAGCCAATCGGCGCGTCCAGCCAGACGTAGAAATATTTGCCCGGCGCGTTCGGAATTTCAAAACCGAAGTACGGTGCATCGCGGGAGATATCCCACTGTTGCAGACCGGACTCAAACCACTCCTGCATTTTGTTTGCCACCTGCTCCTGCAACGCGCCGCTGCGGGTCCATGCCTGCAACATTTCGCTGAAAGAAGGCAGATCAAAGAAGAAGTGTTCAGAATCACGCATTACCGGGGTAGCGCCAGAAACCACCGATTTCGGCTCGATCAGTTCAGTCGGGCTGTAGGTCGCGCCGCAGACTTCGCAGTTATCGCCGTATTGATCCGGGGATTTACATTTCGGGCAGGTGCCTTTTACAAAACGGTCCGGCAGGAACATGCCTTTTTCCGGATCGTACAGCTGAGAGATGGTGCGGTTTTTAATAAAACCGTTTTCTTTCAGGCGAGAGTAGATAAGTTCTGACAACTGGCGGTTCTCTTCGCTGTGCGTCGAGTGATAGTTGTCATAGCTGATGTTAAAGCCTGCAAAATCAGTCTGATGTTCCTGACTCATTTCGCCAATCATCTGCTCCGGAGTGATACCAAGCTGCTGAGCTTTCAGCATGATCGGTGTACCGTGGGCATCGTCGGCGCAGATGAAGTTGACCTCGTGGCCGCGCATTCGCTGGTAACGGACCCAGACATCAGCCTGGATGTGCTCCAGCATATGGCCGAGGTGGATTGAGCCGTTAGCGTACGGCAGTGCGCACGTCACCAGAATTTTCTTCGCGACTTGAGTCATAGTAGGCATTACTTCTTAATAGTGAAAAGGGGTTAGATAGTACCAAATGGGAAAATGTTAAGTAAGTACTTCTCTATATTCTTCAGGTAAACTATCAGCTGATGGTTTATCTATACAAAAAAGGAGTCGGGATGAACGAACAATCCCAGGCCAAATCACCAGAAGCCTTGCGCGCAATGGTCGCCGGGACACTGGCCAATTTTCAGCACCCAACCCTGAAGCATAACCTCACCACGCTGAAAGCGTTGCAACATGTCGCCTGGATGGACGACACGTTGCATGTGGAACTGGTTATGCCATTCGTCTGGCATAGCGCGTTCGAAGAGTTAAAAGAGCAATGTAGCGCCGAACTGCTGCGCATCACCGGGGCGAAAGCTATCGACTGGAAACTGTCTCACAATATCGCCACCTTAAAACGCGTGAAGAATCAGCCGGGAATTAACGGCGTGAAGAACATCATTGCGGTCAGCTCCGGTAAAGGCGGCGTGGGTAAATCCTCCACGGCGGTAAATCTGGCGCTGGCACTGGCGGCGGAAGGGGCGAAAGTCGGCATTCTGGACGCCGATATCTACGGCCCATCAATACCCACCATGCTGGGCGCAGAAAATCAGCGTCCAACTTCGCCGGACGGTACCCATATGGCACCGATTATGTCTCATGGACTGGCAACCAATTCAATTGGTTATCTGGTCACTGACGACAATGCGATGGTGTGGCGTGGTCCGATGGCGAGCAAGGCGTTAATGCAGATGTTGCAGGAAACCTTGTGGCCGGATCTCGACTATCTGGTGCTTGATATGCCGCCAGGCACCGGTGACATTCAATTGACACTGGCACAAAACATTCCAGTAACTGGCGCGGTAGTGGTCACCACCCCGCAGGACATTGCGTTGATCGATGCGAAAAAAGGCATTGTGATGTTCGAGAAAGTCGAGGTTCCGGTGCTCGGTATTGTCGAGAACATGAGTGTGCATATTTGCAGTAACTGTGGTCACCATGAACCGATTTTCGGTACCGGTGGTGCAGAGAAACTGGCCGAGAAATACCACACGCAGTTGCTGGGGCAGATGCCGTTACACATCTCCTTACGTGAAGATCTCGATAAAGGCACGCCAACGGTTATCAGCCGTCCGGAGAGCGAATTTACTGCTATCTACCGCCAGCTGGCTGACCGCGTTGCAGCCCAGCTTTATTGGCAGGGAGAAGTCATTCCTGGCGAGATTTCCTTCCGCGCGGTCTGACGCGTATTAACCTTTTTGGTTGTTTTTCATACACCGCAGAGATGTTACATTGATGCGGTGTATTTGTTTTTGCCGCATTAATGAACACTTATTTAATGCTGCGAATATTCTGCGGACCTTCGTCCGAAACTCTATAAAGTCGATTGATCGTACAGGCAATGCATCATTATCATCCTTCGTGGCTGTGTAGTGGATGTACAGCTATAGTTTGTTATGCACTCATTCTATCCAGGCATAACCTTTACTACAGGGATAACGTTCAATGAATAAGTACTGGCTGTCAGGAATTATTTTTCTTGCCTATGGAATGGCTTCTCCCGCGTTCTCTTCACAGACTGCCACATTAACGATTAATGGCAGGATCAGTCCCCCAACATGCAGTATGGCTATGGTTAATGGTCAACCTCAACAGCATTGTGGTCAGTTAACGTATGATGTTGATACCCGTCATCAGGTTTCTTCGCCAGTCAAAGGTGTGACGACAGAAGTGGTTGTTGCAGGTAGCGATAGCAAACGTCGAATCGTGTTAAATCGCTACGATTAATTTGCCACCCTGGTTTTTAAGCGGATTTAGAAAGCTGAAATCATTCGTGTGAATGATTTCAGCTTTTTTATTGATATTAATAATACCATTTAAAAAAATCTGCATTAATTAATAGATGTGATAAATATTTAATATACTTAAGTATTTGTTGTATTTATATTGCAATAGTTAATTTGTTTTAAATCAATAAAACAATATGTTTACATTGCGGCAACTTTTTTGATGTGAGAAATTTGTTTCCAAGAGATACAGACTCTTAACAACCAAAAAATAAATTTTATTAAGGAACATATTATGAAACGTTCAATTATTGCTGCCGCTGTCTTTTCTTCTTTTTTTATGAGCGCTGGGGTATTTGCCGCAGACGTTGATACCGGAACATTAACCATTAAAGGGAATATTGCAGAATCTCCGTGTAAATTCGAAGCGGGTGGCGATTCAGTAAGTATTAATATGCCAACTGTACCAACCACTGTCTTTGAAGGTAAAGCTAAATACTCGACCTATGATGATGCAGTCGGTGTAACCAGCAGCATGTTAAAAATTAGCTGTCCGAAAGAAGTTGCTGGTGTAAAACTCTCGTTGATTACCAACGATAAAATAACCGGAAACGATAAGGCGATAGCCAGTAGCAACGATACCGTGGGGTACTATCTCTATTTAGGTGATAACAGCGATGTCCTGGATGTTTCTGCACCTTTTAACATTGAAAGTTATAAAACAGCGGAAGGTCAATATGCCATTCCGTTTAAAGCGAAATATCTGAAACTGACAGATAACTCAGTGCAATCAGGTGATGTGTTATCTTCTCTGGTTATGCGTGTGGCGCAGGATTAATAAATAAAATTTCAATTTTCTCCAGGTAATAAACATGGCCGCTATCCCCATGGCGGCCTTTTAATTTAAGAGGCATTAAGATGAAAGGATTATTAGCTTTACTTATTTCTTCTATGGTCCTTCCTGCGCATGCCGGAATTGTTATCTACGGGACGCGCATTATTTACCCGGCAGAAAATAAAGAAGTGATGGTGCAGTTGATGAACCAGGGAAACCGTTCTTCGCTGCTGCAGGCGTGGATTGATGATGGCGATACGTCGTTACCACCAGAAAAAATTCAGGTTCCTTTCATGTTAACGCCACCAGTGGCAAAAATAGGGGCAAATTCCGGGCAGCAAGTAAAAATCAAAATTATGTCGAATAAACTGCCCACTAATAAAGAGAGCATTTTTTATCTGAATGTTCTGGATATTCCACCAAATAGTCCAGAGCAAGAGGGCAAGAATGCACTGAAATTTGCAATGCAAAACAGAATCAAATTGTTTTACCGGCCTGCGGGTATTGCACCGGTAAATAAAGCGACATTTAAAAAGTTACTGGTAAATCGCAGTGGCAATGGATTGGTGATAAAAAATGACTCAGCAAATTGGGTAACGATTTCGGATGTCAAAGCTAATAATGTTAAAGTCAATTATGAAACTATCATGATTGCACCATTGGAAAGTCAGAGTGTTAATGTCAAAACTAATAATGCGAATAGCTGGCATCTGACCATTATCGATGACCATGGCAACTATATTAGTGACAAAATTTAATTGCAGGAGCTACCTATGTTGAGAATGACCCCACTTGCATCAGCAATCGTAGCGTTATTGCTTGGCATTGAAGCTTATGCAGCTGAAGAAACTTTTGATACTCATTTTATGATAGGTGGAATGAAAGACCAGCAGGTTGCAAATATTCGTCTTGATGATAATCAACCCTTGCCAGGGCAGTATGAAATCGATATTTATGTCAATAAGCAATGGCGAGGGAAATACGAGGTTATCGTTAAAGATAATCACGAAGAAACATGCCTGGAAAGGGAAATTATAAAGCGATTGGGTATTAATACCGATAACTTTGCCAGCGGTAAGCAATGTTTAACATTTGAGCAACTTGTTCACGGTGGGAGCTATACCTGGGATATCGGAGTTTTTCGTCTCGATTTCAGTGTACCGCAGGCGTGGGTGGAAGAACTGGAAAGTGGCTATGTTCCACCGGAAAACTGGGAGCGGGGTATTAATGCGTTTTATACCTCTTATTATGTGAGTCAGTATTACAGCGACTATAAAGCGTCGGGTAATAGCAAGAGTACATATGTACGTTTTAACAGCGGGTTAAACTTACTGGGGTGGCAACTGCATTCTGATGCCAGTTTAAGTAAAACAAATAGCAATCCAGGGGTGTGGAAAAGCAACACCCTGTATCTGGAACGTGGATTTGCCCAACTTCTCGGCACGCTTCGCGTGGGTGATATGTACACATCAAGCGATATTTTTGATTCTGTTCGCTTCAGCGGTGTGCGGTTGTTTCGTGATATGCAGATGTTGCCTAACTCGAAACAAAATTTTACTCCACGGGTGCAGGGGATTGCTCAGAGTAACGCGCTGGTAACGATTGAACAGAACGGTTTTGTGGTTTATCAGAAAGAGGTTCCTCCTGGCCCGTTTGCGATTACAGATTTGCAGTTGGCCGGTGGTGGAGCAGATCTTGATGTCAGCGTGAAAGAGGCGGACGGTTCGGTAACCACCTATCTGGTGCCTTATGCAGCAGTGCCGAATATGCTGCAACCCGGCGTGTCGAAATATGATTTTGCGGCAGGTCGTAGCCATATTGAAGGGGCGAGCAAACAAAGTGATTTTGTTCTGGCGGGTTATCAGTATGGTTTTAATAACTTATTGACGCTGTATGGCGGATCGATGGTCGCGAATAATTATTACGCGTTCACTTTGGGGACTGGCTGGAATACACGCATTGGTGCCATTTCCGTCGATGCCACGAAGTCGCATAGTAAACAAGACAACGGCGATGTGTTTGACGGGCAAAGTTATCAAATTGCCTACAACAAATTTGTGAGCCAAACGTCGACGCGTTTTGGTCTGGCGGCCTGGCGTTATTCGTCGCGTGATTACCGGACATTTAACGATCACGTTTGGGCAAACAATAAAGATAATTATCGCCGTGATGAAAACGATATCTATGACATTGCCGATTATTACCAGAACGATTTTGGCCGTAAAAATAGCTTTTCTGCCAATATGAGCCAGTCATTGCCAGAAGGCTGGGGTTCTGTGTCCTTAAGTACGTTATGGCGAGATTACTGGGGGCGTAGCGGCAGCAGTAAGGATTATCAGTTGAGTTATTCCAACAACCTGCGACGGATAAGCTATACCCTCGCGGCAAGCCAGGCTTATGACGAGAATCATCATGAAGAGAAACGTTTTAATATTTTTATATCGATTCCCTTTGATTGGGGTGATGACGTTACGACGCCTCGTCGGCAAATATATATGTCTAACTCAACGACGTTTGATGATCAGGGTTTTGCCTCAAATAATACGGGATTATCGGGAACCGTTGGAAGCCGGGATCAATTTAACTATGGGGTCAACCTGAGTCATCAGCATCAGGGAAATGAAACGACAGCTGGAGCGAATTTAACCTGGAACGCGCCGGTGGCAACGGTGAATGGCAGTTATAGTCAGTCGAGTACTTATCGACAGGCTGGAGCCAGTCTTTCAGGGGGCATTGTCGCCTGGTCGGGTGGCGTTAATCTGGCGAACCGTCTTTCCGAAACGTTTGCTGTAATGAACGCACCTGGAATTAAAGATGCTTATGTCAATGGGCAAAAATATCGTACAACAAATCATAATGGAGTGGTGGTATACGACGGAATGACACCTTATCGGGAAAATCACCTGATGCTGGATGTGTCGCAAAGCGATAGTGAAACAGAATTACGTGGTAACCGGAAAATTGCCGCACCTTATCGCGGCGCGGTCGTACTGGTTAATTTTGATACCGATCAGCGCAAGCCCTGGTTTATAAAAGCGTTAAGAGCGGATGGGCAACCATTAACGTTTGGTTATGAAGTCAATGATATCCACGGTCACAATATTGGTGTTGTCGGTCAGGGAAGCCAGTTATTTATTCGCACTAATGATGTACCGCCATCGGTTAATGTGGCAATTGATAAACAACAAGGGCTCTCATGCACAATCACCTTCGGTAAAGAGATTGATGAAAGTAGAAATTATATTTGCCAGTAATAATCGGGTGGCTCTATGAAAATTCGCATAATGTTATTTATATTAATTATGATGGTAATGCCTGTGAGTTATGCAGCATGTTATGGAGAGTTATCTGCCCAGCATAATTTTGCTGTTCAGGGGGATTTTGCACTTACTCAAACACAAACGGCGACATATGAGCATAATTTCAACGATTCATCATGTGTGAGTACAAATACTATCACCCCTATGAGCCCGTCGGATGTTATTGTTGGACTTTATAACGATACCATTAAATTAAATTTACATTTTGAATGGACCAATAAAAACAACATCACGTTGTCAAATAATCAGACCAGTTTCACCAATGGTTATTCGGTAACGGTGACACCTGCGGCCAGTAATGCAAAAGTGAATGTTTCTGCGGGGGGCGGCGGTTCAGTGATGATTAATGGTGTTGCGACATTATCCAGTGCTTCATCATCGACACGCGGGAGTGCTGCAGTACAATTTTTACTGTGTTTATTCGGTGGCAAGTCATGGGATGCATGTGTAAATAGCTACAGAAATGCATTGGCACAAAATGCAGGTGTCTATTTCTTTAATCTGACATTGTCATACAACCCGATAACCACAACCTGCAAACCGGACGATTTATTAATTACTTTAGAGAGTATTCCCGTTTCACAATTACCAGCCATAGGTAACAAAGCAACAATAAATAGTAACAAAGGGGATATTGTTCTGCGTTGTAAAAACTTATTAGGTCAACAAAATCAAACATCACGGAAAATGCAGGTGTATTTATCAAGTTCTGACTTGTTAACCAACAGCAACACAATACTGAAAGGTGCGGAAGATAATGGCGTAGGATTTATTCTTGAAAGTAATGGTTCTCCAGTCACACTTTTAAATATCACTAACAGCAGTAAAGAATACACAAATTTAAAAGAAATTGCGGCAAAGTCAAAACTTACAGATACAACGGTTTCAATTCCGATAACTGCCAGTTACTACGTCTACGATACAAATAAAATTAAATCTGGCGCACTGGAGGCAACCGCATTAATCAACGTGAAATACGACTAATAACAAGCAAGACGAGCAAGTGGCTAATAATAAAAAATAACAAGGTGTCTGCATTTCCCCCTCATGATGAGGGGGCTTTTTTTAGCGATGATAAAAAATCTCACCATCGTAGGCTTTAATGATTTTACCGTCGGTGTCGCTGATCAACACGTACGCGCCACCCATATAGGTCCAGTGCGTCCCGGCATCAGGCGCGGGCAGGTTACGTAACTGCCACTGCTTAATGTTGTACTCATCGGTGCGGTACATCTCTGGGACGGTATCGCCTGGTTTGAAATGCTTAAAGTCAGCAATGAAACTGCTTAACTCATACTTAGAAATTCCCGAGGTATTGGTCGAACCCGCGGTGGCTGGTGCGGCCCAGGCGGCACTGGTAACCAGCAAAAGCACACCCAGCAACATCTTATTTTTAATGGTCATAAACTCTCCACTTTGGGGATCTGTAATATCAGTCGCATATCTTTCCTGCCATACAATATAACTGACAAGCGATATTTTGTTAGTGATCCCATGATTTCGTAAAAAGTGTAAATGAAAGGATGCCCTAAAAGCATCCTTAGCGAGCAGAGAGCCAGCGGAAATAGCTGATTTAAGAATCATCCTGGGCTGAAGATAACATGCAGCCTATCGCATAATGCCCATAAAGCCATGCACGCCCATATACACCCCAACTAAGCCAATCAACAGACTGGAAAAATAGGGGGCACGTTTAGCGAGAGTGTTAAATCCGCTCCAGCGTTTTGCGACCTGCTGAACGCTGATTGCTGCGCCAACGCCTACGGTGACTAGCGTTAACGCCAGGCCAATGCTGAAACTGACGACCAGTGTTGCGCCTAGTGTCAGGGCTTTCAACTGAATACAAATCAACAGCACGGTAATTGCTGCCGGGCAGGGGATCAGTCCACCTGTTAACCCAAACAATAAAATTTGCCAGTTGGTCACTTCTCTGCCATTGAAGCGTCGTTTGATGTCATTGGCATGGGCTCGTGCATGAGCATCCTGATACTCCCCATGTTCGTGATGGTGATGATGTCCATGGTCGTGGTGATCTTCGTGATCGTGATGATACTCATGATCATGCCCGTGCATATTCTCCAGCCAGTTGCGTTCGCCGCGCCAGGTACGCCAGAACATCCAGAACGCGGTGCCAATAATGATCACCGCGGAAATCAACTGGAGCCACGGTTCTGCAGATTGAGCAGTAAAACGTTTGCTGATCACCATCCCGCCAAAGGCAATCAACCAGACCACCGCGGTATGCGAAATGGTTGCTGCCAGTCCGAGCATCACCGCCTGTTTAATGGTGCCTTTGATGGCGATGATAAACGCTGCCATCATCGTTTTTGAGTGCCCTGGTTCCAGGCCATGAAGCGCACCAAGTAAGATGGCGCTGGGGATGAAGAACCAGGCATTTCCTTGCTGAAGAAGAGTGGTAAATTCGGTCATGATAATAATTCTTAGTATTAATTCGGCAATCCGATTCTACTCCCCCCCAGTACCTGATACTACCCCCCAGTAGAATAATAGTGCTATGATTTTTCATGTTCTTGTTAACCAGGTGTTGCCATGTCTCATACAATCCGTGATAAACAGAAACTGAAAGCGCGTGCCAGTAAGATTCAGGGTCAGGTCGTGGCGCTCAAGAAAATGCTCGACGAGCCGCACGAATGCGCAGCTGTTCTACAACAGATTGCTGCTATCCGTGGCGCGGTAAACGGCCTGATGCGCGAAGTGATTAAGGGGCATCTGACGGAACACATCGTTCACCAGGGGGATGAGCTAAAACGTGAAGAAGATCTGGATGTCGTTCTGAAGGTGTTGGATTCATATATCAAATAATTTCACAACGTTATTGTAATCACGCCGTTTTTCCTCGTTTACAACGTGTGCGCGGGACATTACCATCCATCTCTGCGATTCATCATCGCAACCAAACGACTCGGGGTGCCCTTCTGCGTGAAGGCTGAGAAATACCCGTATCACCTGATCTGGATAATGCCAGCGTAGGGAAGTCACAGACCACCAGGTCATTGCTTCTTCACGTTATGGCAGGAGCAAACTATGCAAGTCGACCTGCTGAGTTCCGCGCAATCAGCGCACGCGTTAAACCTCTTTTACCAACACTCTCCTCTTGTGCATTGCATGACCAATGATGTGGTGCAAACCTTTACTGCCAATACCTTGCTGGCGCTCGGTGCATCGCCAGCGATGGTTATCGAAACCGAAGAGGCCAGTCAGTTTGCGGCTATCGCCAGTGCCTTGCTGATTAACGTTGGCACACTGACGCAGCTACGCGCACAGGCGATGCGTGCCGCCGTTGAGCAAGCAAAAAGCTCTCAAACACCCTGGACGCTTGATCCGGTTGCGGTTGGTGCACTCGACTATCGCCGCCGTTTTTGTCTGGAACTTCTGTCTCATAAGCCAACCGCCATACGTGGTAATGCTTCGGAAATCATGGCATTAGCTGGCGTTGCTAATGGTGGACGGGGAGTGGATACCACTGTCGCCGCAGCTAATGCGATACCCGCTGCACAAACACTGGCACGGGAAACTGGCGCAATCGTCGTGGTCACTGGCGAGGTGGATTATATTACCGATGGTCGTCGCACCGTTGGCATTCACGGCGGCAATCCGTTAATGACCAAAGTGGTAGGAACTGGCTGTGCATTATCGGCAGTTGTCGCTGCCTGTTGTGCATTACCAGGCGATATGCTGGAAAATATCGCATCTGCCTGTCACTGGATGAAACAAGCCGGAAAACGCGCAGTCGCCAGTAGCGAGGGGCCAGGCAGTTTTGTTCCCCATTTTCTTGATGCGCTCTGGCAATTGACGCAGGAGGTGCAGGCATGAAACGGATTAACGCTCTGACAATTGCAGGCACTGATCCCAGTGGTGGCGCAGGAATTCAGGCAGATCTCAAAACGTTCTCGGCACTTGGTGCTTATGGTTGTTCAGTAATAACCGCCCTGGTAGCGCAAAACACCCGAGGCGTGCAATCGGTGTATCGCATAGATCCTGATTTTGTCGCCGCGCAGTTGGATTCGGTGTTCACTGATGTGCGAATCGACACCACTAAAATCGGTATGTTGGCGGAAACCGATATTGTTGAAGCGGTGGCAGAACGGTTGCAACGTTATCAGATCCAAAACGTGGTACTCGACACCGTTATGCTGGCAAAAAGCGGCGACCCTCTGCTTTCACCTTCGGCGGTTGCCACGCTGCGCAGTCGATTATTGCCACAGGTTTCATTAATAACGCCAAACTTGCCCGAAGCAGCTGCCTTGCTCGACGTGCCACACGCGCGCACCGAACAGGAAATGCTGGAACAAGGACGAGCGCTGTTAGCGATGGGCTGTGGCGCAGTGCTGATGAAAGGCGGTCATCTGGATGATGAGCAAAGCCCGGACTGGCTGTTTACCCGAGAGGGGGAACAACGGTTTACTGCACCGCGCATTATGACCAAAAACACCCACGGCACTGGTTGTACGCTCTCTGCGGCGTTGGCTGCACTACGCCCGCGCCATACAAACTGGGCTGACACCGTACAGGAGGCAAAAAGCTGGCTTTCTGCCGCGTTAGCGCAGGCCGACACGCTGGAAGTGGGGCACGGAATTGGTCCGGTTCACCACTTCCACGCGTGGTGGTGAGCACCTTACTATAGCTGCTTTGGTTATTGTCAGTATTTGGCGCTGACATTCAGGGATGAAACCAATGCAGCTGAGAATCACCAGTCGAAAAAAATTCACCGCTTTATTATGCGCTCTTGGGCTAATTTCCATCGTTGCAATTTATCCGCGTCAGACGGTGAATTTTTTCTATTCGACAGCAATTCAGATTAAAGACTACATCCACTTCTACGGTTATCGCCCGGTCAAATCTTTTGCTATTCGCATTCATGCCAGTTATACCATTCACGGAATAGATGTTTCGCGCTGGCAGGAGCGGATCGACTGGCAGCGGGTGGCTAAAATGCGCGATAACGGTATTCGCTTGCAATTTGCCTTTATCAAGGCGACGGAAGGCGAAAAGCTGGTGGATCCGTATTTTTCGCGTAACTGGCAACTAAGCCGCGAAAATGGCCTGTTACGTGGGGCGTATCATTATTTTTCCCCGTCGGTATCCGCTTCAGTTCAGGCGCGATTATTTCTGCAAACGGTGGATTTTGCCCACGGCGATCTCCCTGCCGTGCTGGACGTAGAAGAGCGAGGAAAATTATCGGCAAAAGAATTACGCAAGCGGGTAAGTCAGTGGTTAAAAATGGTTGAAAAAAGCACAGGAAAAAAGCCGATTATTTATGCAGGCGCGACGTTTTATCACACGAATTTGGCGGGGTATTTCAATGAGTATCCGTGGTGGGTTGCGCACTACTATCAACGTCGTCCGGACAATGACGGCAAGGCATGGCGTTTCTGGCAGCATTCCGACCGTGGCCAGGTAGATGGCATTAATGGTCCGGTGGATTTTAATGTGTTTAATGGCACGGCTGAGGAGTTGCAGGGATTCGTGGGAAGCACATTCACGAAGTAAACATCAAAAATCAGAATTTCGGGGGCTGATAAAACAGGTGTTCAACCCGGTATCATTGGGAAAACTTCATGGATGAGGCTCGCCAATGATACCGGTTAATAGATTCATAGAATATCTTGATAACCACAACAGGGCTCCAGCAGTACGAAAATTCCAAAAACAAATGCGGGAGAATTGCATCACACTGGCTGGTGAAAAAGACCTTCTCATTAATTATAAAAAATCAATGAATTACCCGAATGAATTTACAGCGCAAGGATATGGGAAATGATCGATTTTAAAGAAAAATACAGTAATATTATTGAATCGGGAAATTCGGAGCAATTAATAGCTTTATTAAAAGTACTGAATGAACAGTCTCGAAAAGAGTTAGCTCCATTAATCAAGAAAGATGTGAAAAGATTAACCGGTCACAAGGAGATATCACGGAATAGATGGAGAGTTATTGGTAGTGAAAATCAGTTCAAAATGTTAGGTGTAGCAATATTATGCTGTTACAATAAAAAAGATTGTAAAAACATAAAATCTGTCATGTTTAAGAATAATAATTATCTGGATATAGCTCTGGGGTTATTTTCTCCTGACTGGTTTACCGATTATGTCAATATCTTCGCAGATAAAGATGGTTGTCCTTTTAATTACGAACAAATTAGTGACTGGATTGCGGCAGGTTATCTATCTAATGTGTCGCCAATGCTTATCGTAAAAAAAATAATACATAGTAAAATGCTACAGAAGCACTCATTCACTTTAGATGTTCATCTCTGGGAAATATTTAATTACCCTTGTAATATATCATGGGCTGAAAGTTGGCATCATACACAAGAGAAACCAGAAGACGCCGATGAACATAGATGGATATACTTGTTCAAAAAATACACTCAAGAAAAAAGGTTAGACAGAATGCGGGTTTTAAAAGAAAGCCTTCTTGCTGTCAATCGCGGATTCAATAAAAATCAAACTAACTGGTATGTGGACTTGTTGACTGCTCTGGAACCTGCTGAAAATGAATGTTTGCAACTACAAAATGAGTTATTTTCAGTATTTCATTGCCCGCAAAATAAACCTATTTCC
>NZ_JABWMS020000298.1:0-281 GCF_013369155.2 Escherichia sp. 94.0001
CAAATCCCGGCGCTGCTGGCTGATTTTCTCATTCGCTCCGGCATGCTTCTCCAGCATCCGGAGTTCTGCCTGAAGCGTCAGCAGGGCAGCATGAGCACTGTCTTCCTGACGATCGCCCGCAGACACCTTCACGCCGGACTGTTTCGGCTTTTTCAGCGTCGCTTCATAGTCCTTTTTCGCTGCCGCCATCAGCGTGTTGTAATCTGCCTGCAGGATTTTCCCGTCCTTCAGTGCCTTGTTCAGTTCTTCCTGACGGGCGGTATATTTCTCCAGCGGCGTCT
>NZ_JABWMS020000299.1:0-281 GCF_013369155.2 Escherichia sp. 94.0001
CCTGATATTGCCGCCCCTGCCAGGTGACCGCCTCCCCTTTTTCATTCAGCTCATTACAGAAAAAATACCGCTCACCGCCCTGCACCGTCAGGTCAATTTCCCAGAGCACCACCCGCGGTGACTGCTCTGATTTAACCGACTCGTTCAGGCTTTCTTCATGAATATTCTGCATCAGTTCACCACCTGCTCAATCGTACAGCTGAAATCACTGTACCGGGCGTTATCCGTGACGCTCCACTCCCGGCACACCACCCTCACCGTCCGGTTATGTTTCGGCGGTC
>NZ_JABWMS020000300.1:0-279 GCF_013369155.2 Escherichia sp. 94.0001
TCAGCACAGCGAGAGTAAATCGCGGATTATGGGTTGATATTTATAAAGAAGCACAACATGCAGGGGAAGTTCCTCCTGGATGGAATCCTCCGGAGGCTACCCGTAAACCAATCCCTAAAGTAACCAGAGCCAGACTCACCCTGGAAGACTGGCAAAAAATTTACAACGCAACGTCTGAAAAACACTTTATCCGTAATGCAATGCTTCTTGCGATTGTTACTGGCCAGCGCCGTGATGACATTTGCCACATGCGTTTTTCAGATGTGTGGAACGAACACT
>NZ_JABWMS020000301.1:0-278 GCF_013369155.2 Escherichia sp. 94.0001
GTTCGATACTGACGCACAGGTCTTTGCCTACCATGGGCTGAAGCGGCAGGTTGGCGGCGAGGGAGACATATCCGAGGTTCAGGGTGTCCGGGGTTTTAAGCTGTACTATGTAGGAAAACAGGTTTCCAAGCCCTTCCGAACCATTCATGCCTGCAAACAAAAGCAGCTGCGGCGGCACCGCACTACCACTTACTGTGACGTTATGCCCCCCGGACCACCGGCAGCAAGCGACGCCGCCGCATCCTGAACTGCACCAGCCATATCCGATATCCCTGCTG
>NZ_JABWMS020000302.1:0-275 GCF_013369155.2 Escherichia sp. 94.0001
TGTTCTCCGGGGTAAAAAGGTCCGCACTACCGTCAGCCGGAAAGCCGTTGCCGCATGCGACCGCGTAAACCGTCAGTTCGTGGCAGAACGTCCAGACCAGTTGTGGGTGGCTGATTTTACCTGGGTAAGCACATGGCAGGGCTTCGTTTATGTGGCGTTCATCATTGATGTGTTCGCCGGATACATCGTGGGATGGCAGGTCTCATCATCCATGGAAACAACATTCGTGCTGGATGCACTGGAGCAGGCGTTGTGGGCCCGTCGGCCGTCCGGCA
>NZ_JABWMS020000303.1:0-274 GCF_013369155.2 Escherichia sp. 94.0001
CCGTCCCCACCGCTGACGTGGTGTATGACACACCCGTTGTGATTTTTTCCATCTGGTACATACCCCGTCTCCCGTTATCCGGAAGCTGACAACAATAAAAAAGCCACCAGTTAACTACTGATGGCTCTGATAACTCATGCAGGCGTCTCAGACGACCCACTGACACTACCGGTGAGTTTAACGATACCTTCCATTTGACTGGCTCACTTTTTATGATGATGCCGGTGCATTTATCTCCAGCACCAGACTTTCTATCTCAACGCCATACGCTGCA
>NZ_JABWMS020000304.1:0-273 GCF_013369155.2 Escherichia sp. 94.0001
CCGCATGAAGCTCGTTGTGATGCTCCCGACACAGCGGTAGCGTGAAAATATCGTGGGATTTTGTTCCCATTCCGCCCTGACCATGACCAATCAGATGATGAGGATCGTCCGCTGGCTTACCACAACACGCACACGGCTGTGTCTTTACCCAGCGTGTGTATTTCTCATTTACCCAGCGGCGACGTTTAGGTCGTTTCATGAAGGATTCCGGAGACTCCGGATCAACGGCAATGCTGACCACCGTCTTTTCCTGTGGTGGGTTCTGTTGCTGGT
>NZ_JABWMS020000305.1:0-273 GCF_013369155.2 Escherichia sp. 94.0001
ATGGCAACGCTCGTCAGAACCTGGCCACTTTCTGCCAGACCTGGGACGACGAAAATGTCCATAAGTTGATGGATTTATCCATTAACAAAAACTGGATCGACAAAGAAGAATATCCGCAATCTGCAGCAATCGATCTGCGTTGCGTAAACATGGTTGCCGATCTGTGGCATGCGCCTGCACCGAAAAATGGTCAGGCCGTTGGCACCAACACCATTGGTTCTTCCGAGGCCTGTATGCTCGGCGGGATGGCGATGAAATGGCGTTGGCGCAAGC
>NZ_JABWMS020000306.1:0-272 GCF_013369155.2 Escherichia sp. 94.0001
GTTGTACGGACAGAATGACGCAATCCCCGCTTTCTGGGGTTCGGTCAGTGGCACTTTGATGTTTTTCTCCACCCATGCCAGCGCCTTATCACGTTCGATGGCGTTAACCTGGTCGCATTTCTCCTTCGACAACTTCATGCCCGGGACGACAGGTTTACCATCCACCAGAATGGCACCGCGACAGATGGTCCAGATACCCGCGCCATCACGGTATGCCGTGGTGTGGTTACCTTCCTTTTCATCCAGAAACTGGTCGAGGATTTCAGGCGCAG
>NZ_JABWMS020000307.1:0-270 GCF_013369155.2 Escherichia sp. 94.0001
TCAACGTTGACTACCTCGGTGGTCAGATTGGGACTTTCGCCATCAACTTCTCCCGTCCGGCAGGCCAGGTGATTGCACAATACTATGAGTTTCTGCGCCTCGGTCGTGAAGGCTATACCAAAGTACAGAACGCCTCCTACCAGGTCGCGGCCTATCTGGCAGATGAAATCGCCAAACTGGGGCCGTATGAGTTCATCTGTACCGGTCGCCCGGATGAAGGCATCCCGGCGGTTTGCTTCAAACTGAAAGATGGTGAAGATCCGGGATACA